>JAQCER010000662.1 GCA_027618625.1 Verrucomicrobiota bacterium | reverse complement strand
GACTGGGGATGAAAGAATCGAATTCGTCATGATGAAGCTCTCTTCCAGGGTCGGTATGATTCTCCTGTTCTTCTGTTTTTCTAGCTTGTTTGTGCACGCTTCCTGGGTCGTTCATTCCGGATTTGGCGATTTTTCCAAAGGCACTCTGGGCAACGCAGGGGAAAATATCTACGTATCCGCATCTTGAGAACTTCAGATGATTCACCGCTGGGACTTCAACAACGACGGGTTTCTGGACTTGCTGGTGGGACAGTCTCACAACCAGGTTGACAACGAGGATGCCTTCATCTACTGGGGCAGCAATTCCGGATACTCGGATCGTCGGCTCACGCGTTTGCCGACCCTGATGGCCAAGGCAGTTGTTGCCGCTGATTTCAACGGGGATGGATTTGTGGATCTGGCCTTCGCCAATAAAGGGATCGAGGGAGGGAAACGTTTTGGATACACCGTAAACCTCGAATCCTACATCTACTGGAACGGCCCCAGAGGGTTTGACCCCGATCGCCTCCAAAAGTTACCCACCATCAGCGCCACCGATTGCGCGGCGGGTGACTCGAATGGCGACGGACGTCCCGAGCTGGTTTTCGTCAATCACAACAAAGAGCACTCCAGCGTCTCAATTTTTTAGGCATATACCATGATCACCATCAAGCCCAACCCACCGAGACTAGAACGAAACAACACCCTGCATCCTGGGATGCCGCGGACTGACAGACGGCAATTCATGAAATCCGTGATTGCCCTGGGAGGCGCGGCCAGTCTATCCCCCATCCTATGGAGTGAAGAAACGTCCGGAGGTTTATCGGGTCCAAAGATTAAAATCACATCGGTGAAGACCTTTCACCTCAAGCACAAACTTCGACGCCCGTTTGGCGTCTCAGTCTCGGTTCCCTTGAGCACCACCCGGGAAGCCTTGCTGGTCAAAATCCAAACCGACTCGGGTCTCGTGGGTTGGGGAGAATCTGCGCCCATCAGCGGCGCTCGGGAAACGATCGAGAACCATCTCGGACCCAGTTTGATCGGCCAGAATCCTCTTCGCTACCGCCCCTTGCTAAGGAAAATGTGGGGACCCAACTTTGGTCATGCCCTTGCCATTGGAGCGCTGGACACAGCCTTGAATGATCTGAGGGGAAAGGCCCTGCACCTGCCGGTGGCCGAATTGTTCGGTGGCCGGCTCCGTGATCGCGTTCCGGTTTATGCGTCGGCCATGAATTACCTCGAAGATTCTCGCCCGGAAGATCAGTTTCCAAAGGAAGCTCTCCATCTTGTAGGTCAGGGTTACAAGGCCTTGAAGATGCGCCTGGGTCGCTATGAGGTTAAACGAGAGTCAGCCGTTGCAGCCGCGGTGCGCGATGCCGTAGGGCCCGAAATTCGACTCATGGCCGATGGGAATGCAGCCTATACCATGCGAACAGCTCTGCAAATGGGGCATGAACTGGATCAACTTGATTTCGAATTCTTTGAGGAGCCCTTGCCTCAATCACCCCTCTATGCCGGTTACGAAGAACTGAGACGCAAACTCCCGCTGCCTCTGGCGGCCGGCGAAGTGGTCAACTCGCGTGCCGCCGCCAAGAGCCTGATAGATCGGCGTGTCATGGACATCATACAGCCCGATCTTAGTTTGTGTGGCGGCATCGAGGAGGCATTATTTATTTCCCAAATGGCTTCGCTTTCCAGCATTCGGTGCCTTCCCCATTGCTGGGGAGGTGCGGTTGTGATCGGGGCCACGCTGCATTTGATCTCCTTGCTCCCCGATCCTCATTGGGGATTCCCCACCGATACGCCCATGCTGGAGTTGGATCTCTCAGAAAACCCCTGGCGCAGCGAAATCGTCAAGGAACCTTTTCACATCGATCCAGACGGCATGATGAAGGTTCCCACATCTCCAGGACTGGGGGTGGAAATAGACGAAGAGGCAGTCAAATCCTACGCGATTTAGATCATGGCTGGAATCGGAATGGTCGTTCGACAAGTGGTTTTGGCCCGAATGTGAGTCTACCCACAAACCTCGTTGAAAAGGGAGAACAATAGGAGGCGCTACAACGCACGAGAAACGTGCACGGCTTCGACGGCGCGTTCTCGGTCGAGCGTTTGCCGGTGGACACCGCGCTGGCCGGGCAAACGCGAAGATTCAAGGCGATCCGAGTTGATCTGGATTCACTGCCCGGGCTCGCCGGTTTTCTTGAAGAATTCCGGCGGCAACGGCCACCCCAAACTCACCTCGCGACGCGGTGAATTCTGGCCACAAGGACATCACCGGCGATCGGTTTTTGAAGCACACCCGCAAAGCCAGCCCCCTGAACGCGATTGAGAACATCCTGCTCGGCGTAACCGCTATTGAGCAGGACCCGCACATCGTGCCTTATCTTCTGTAGTTCACGAAAAGTCTCTACCCCGTCGAGCTCCGGCATGCTCAGATCCAACAGCACGCAGTCGATGGACTCCTGTTCTTTCCGGAACACTTCAATTGCTTCACGCCCGCCTCCCGCTTGCGACACAGCAAACCCAGCCTTACGCAGGATTCGCTCAAGCGTTTTCCTCACCTCAACCTCATCGTCCACGACCAGAACGCGCTTCGCGCTAAAATTTTGGCTGCCTTCCTTGAGCGGTTCTAAATGCTTCTTGGGGGCGTTCACGCTTGGCAAAAACACTGTAAATGTCGTGCCTTTGCCCACTTCGCTTTCGATTCCAACGCCTCCGCCATGACGAAGTATGATACCGCGCACCGCCGCCAGCCCCAAACCGCGACCGGTAAACTTCGTCGTGAAGAAGGGGTCGAAAATCTTCTTTTGCGTCTCGAGGCTCATACCACATCCCGTGTCAGAAACCTTGATCCAGATATAGGGTCCCGGTGCCAGCTGAGAGCCTGGCTGGAAACGCTCCAACTCATCTGCGTCATACGTTCGAATTCCCGTGCTAGCCACAACTCGCCCGACCTCATTCTCCAGCGCCTCCGCCGCGTTCGTGATCAGGTTCATGATTACCTGGTCGAGTTTCGCCTTGTCGCCTTCCACAAAGAGCGGCTCATCGCACAGCTGGTATTCAATCGAGGCTTTCTTGGGGAGCGCGACCTGCAACAGGCCGCCCAACTCCCTGATCATGGCGTTGCACTCAAGTTGTTGAGTGGTCATGATGCCTCGGCCAGCATAGGCCAACATTTGCCCGCAGAGTTCGGTGGCACTGCGGCTGGCCTTGACGATATCTTTGAGCATTTCATAGGTCTCGCCATCTTGGGGAACCGTTGTCAGGGCAAGTTCCGCGTTGCCCAATACGATGGCCAAAACGTTGTTGAAGTCGTGCGCGAGACCACCCGCCAACACACCAAGCGCCTCCATTTTGGCCGCCTGATGCAGCTGGTCCTCAA
>JAQCER010000661.1 GCA_027618625.1 Verrucomicrobiota bacterium | reverse complement strand
GTTTTCCTGGCAGCGTAGACGGTGGTCCACCCGTCCGATACGGAGCCGGTAATTTTGTTTACGATGCCGTGCCTGAGCCCTCCACATTCGGCCTGCTGGCACTGGCCGCAGCCGGTTTCTTTTCTCGCCGCAGGCGCAATTGATTGAACGGTCGGAGTCGCGACCATTTTCTGTTTTCTAGGGCTCCGCTGGAATCATCCAGCGGGGCCCTTTTTGTTTGAGTTCTCAGTGCTGTGCTTTTGTGGTAATCTCCCCCCGATGTCTGGGAATTTTTTCCATAGCGCTCTCGTTGCTCTCGTCTGTTTCGCGTCGTTGCTATTGACGGCGTGCGAAAAGGATGACTCGCATACATCTTCGGTGGCAGCCGCGCCTCCCGCCGATCTCTCGACGGTGCGAACTGTCGTCGCCTCGGAAGAGCTCATCCTGCAGCTTAGTCCGCGCCTCAAGGCCCTGTCAGAGAGTTTCCTGACGAGCCGCCAAGTCGGTGACAGCACCGGCGGTCTATTTGCGGACAGTATCTCGGTCGTGGGTGTTCTCGATGCACCCTCAAAGGCGGGCACCGCCCCGATCTCTGGATCTCATCTGGTAGCGTTTTCCATGCCTCTGTCGGATCAGCAGGTGGAATCTCAACGGGGGAATCTACAGTTATGGCAAGGAGTCGTTCCTACGGACAGCGACGTGAAGTGGGCAAAATTTTACCTTATCAGTGGGGCATTTACCGAAGGCACGGACAGATCATTTGTCACCCCCTGTGGGTTCGAAGCGCTCGTTCGATCCGGTGAGAAGTGGATAGCGGTGAGTGCGCACCAGGATCTGACATGGACTCAACAGGAAGATGATGAGTGGAAGATTTCCGGATGGCGACAGAAAGATTTTGAAGGACTCGAAACCCCATCGCTGCTTTTCGACGAAGTGCTCGCCACTGCCGTTCCAGATGAAGCAACCCGCCGGCGGGCCATTGTTTCAAGGCACCAGGAGATCCTTGTTGAAAGTTACTTCGGCGGAAAGCCAGCGCGCACACCGCGCAGCTATACCGACAAGCGCTTCTTCCCCGATTCGGTGAATGACCACCCCGCATTGTCGGTGGTGGACATCGACAATGATGGCTGGGATGACTTGTATGTCTGTGTCCGCTGGGGCAAGAACATGCTGTTCCGGAACCTGGGCAACGGCACCTTTGAAGAAGTGGCTTCCAACTATGGGCTCGACGTCGAAGGGCGATCGACCAGCGCCACCTTTGCCGATTTTGACAACGACGGCGACCCGGATCTCATGCTCGGGCGCAGCCTGGAGCGCAGCCAATATCTCATCAATGCCGGCGGCAATTTCATCGAGGCCTCGTTTGGGAATGTTGAGGGTGAGTTGCCCTATCTGGTGACTTCGACCAGCTCCGCTGACTACAACGGGGACGGACTCCTCGACATCTTCTTCTGCACCTACAGCCCGTTGGACATCACAGCGCGGATCACCGGCAAGTCCTCAGCGCAACCGGAGTGGGTCGACAAGTTCTTCCTGTCTGCGGAAGAGGCAGCAGAGGTGAAGCGCCGCTATGCGAAGTATCACGGTTTCCTCGGGCAAGTCGGCCCGCCGAACGTGCTTTTCGTCAACAAGGGCGATGGCAAATTCGCTCGCGCACCTGAGTCCGCAGCACTGGCGGGCTACCGCAACACGTTCCAGGCAACCTGGAGTGACTTCGATAAGGACGGCGACCCCGATCTCTACGTTGCCAATGATTTCGCCCTCGACCATTTTTTCCGCAATGATGGTGGCGCAGGCTTCACTGACATCACGGAAGCTTCCGGAACCAAACTCATGGGCTTCGGCATGGGCGCTGCGTTCGGTGACTACGACAACGACGGCTGGCAGGATCTCTACGTCTCTAACATGTATTCCAAAGCCGGCCGTCGCATCACCGCGCAGGTGCCGGGCATCGACCAGCGCATGGTAGCCGGTGCCGAGGGCAACTACCTGTTCCGCAACAACGGCGACGCCACTTTCCAGCGCACCTCTGGACTGGAAAAACCAGCGATCCAGGTCGCCAATGCTGGCTGGTCGTGGGGAGGTCAGTTTGCCGACTTCGATAACGATGGCTTTCTCGACCTTTACGTTTCCAGTGGTTTCTACACACCACCAGATGGCATCGGCAACAACGTCGACTTGTGAAGTTGCCTCTGGCGTACGGTCGTGCGCTCGGATGAAACCCTGCCACAATCCTTTCGCGATGAATCGCAATGGATCATCGACCCATCCACGGGCGAAAAGAAACCCGAGTTTGAGCGGCTCAATCTCTACGGCACCGAATTTCACAAGCATCCCTACAGCGGATACGAACGCAACAAGCTCTTCATCAACCAGGGCGGGACTGATTTCCTTGATATCTCTAGCGTCTCTGGTGCCGATGACATCGCCGACAGCCGCACCTGGGTGCGGTGGGATTTCGACAAAGACGGCCGCACGGACATTGCCGTCGTCAACGCCAACCGACCGCTGCTCAGCTGGTATCGAAATCAATCCAAGGAAGCCAGTCACCGGGCAGGGAACGGATTTATCGCTCTGAGAATTCAGGGAGCCAACGACAAGGCGGAGCCGGCCAAAGGCGTGGCAACTAGAGATGGCTACGGTGTCCGGGTAGTTATCGAAGCAGGCGACCTGCGCATGGAACGCGAGCATCTCTGTGGAGAAGGCTACGCCGGGCAAAACAGTGCCACCATGCTCGTCGGCATCGGCGACGCCGCACAGGCGACAGTAACGGTGCATTGGCCTGGTGGCGAAGCCTCATCGCCAATCCTCCTGAACGCAGGAGACCTTGTGCATTGCAATCAGCAGCGAGGCGAGACCTCGTTCAGGCTATCGCGCTACGGCGGGCAGGGGGTTTCTACGTCAAGTTTGTAATTCTTTTTGTTGAAATGCTTTGGAGGCTCATTCTGGGATAGCGGAAGGACGCTTCCATGTGCGTCGCTCGTTGTCGCTGCGATGTTCAAATTGAGAGAATTGAGCACGGACGCCGATACCGACGGGAACTTTTTCTGGGAATAGCCTCAGGGGCTCGGATCTCTTATCGACGGAGGGGTCTTGGTTAGGCCCGTTCTGTCAGCACCCAGACCACACAGTTGACCTCATCAGTCGACCCCTTCATCGGGAGCGATCCCGGCGGAAGTGGGGCCTTTTCAAAGCTTTACCCAACCCATTTTTACCGTATTTGCACCCGCCCTGAGAAGCGCCAGTCCGCGTCGCGAGACGTGGCTGGCGTTATTTCGGCAGTTGAGAAAATTGAGTTCCATTTACCCTTCTTCCCGAATGAGTTGCCATGTATGCTCCTGAACCCCCTCCATCCCCGGCTCCGCCCGCCCCATAAACGCATCCCG
>JAQCER010000660.1 GCA_027618625.1 Verrucomicrobiota bacterium | reverse complement strand
TAGCGCTGCAAATCACATCCGCCACAGCGATCAGATGCGCAACTCATCTCTGAAGCCTCGATCCAGGGCGCGCAACTCTAATTCCCTCTAATTCCCTCCCTGCGACCTCGCGACCGCTTGCCACAGTTGCGCAAAGCCTTGGATGCCCATATATTCCAGCGGTCGTAAGTATCCTGGCAATGGTGCCCGTGATGTTTGACGCGTAGCAGATTGCCATGTTTTCCCTGTCTATCCTTGAATACCAAAACTACCCGCTACTGTTTGTCTGCATCGCGATCATCGCGTTCGCCATGGGTACTTCGATTGGTTCGTTTCTCAACGTGGTTATTTACCGCCTGCCTCTCGGGCTTTCGGTCAATGAACCACGGCGCTCGTTCTGCCCGACATGCAAGTATCAGATTCCATGGTATTGCAATCTTCCAGTTATCAGCTGGCTGTCTCTGCGTGGGAAATGTGCCAACTGCAAGGGTGAGATTTCCCCGCGCTACATCATCGTGGAGTTCATCACCGGACTGGTCTTCTTTCTGGCGGTGCTGAAGTTCCCCTTCCCTGTCGTCATCGTCTACTGGGTAATGCTCAGCCTTTTCATCGCTACGATCTATATCGACATCGACCACTACATCATTCCCAATCAAATTACCTTCGGCGGATTGGGCGCAGCGATCGTCTTTGCCGGCATCTTCCCGGCGATGTTTTGCACTCCTGTCGAAATCGATGAAAAGGGGCTCGTAATGAGCCGGGTATGGAGCGTCGGCCAGTCAGTGCTCGGAGCTGGCTGTGGCTATGCGTTGCTCTGGATGGTTGTCGAGCTGGGCAAGCTGGCATTTGGGAAAAAAAAGGAAGTGTTCGACAAGCCAGTCGCGTTCAAGATTCACGAAGTCAGCTATGAAACCGGAGAATGTGAGCCCGTTCTCTTCTATGAAAACGATGAGGATGTGCCTGCCGCGGACGCGGATTCCTCCGAAGCGAAGGCCAAGGCGAAGGAGCAGCCCGGAAAGGAAGCTGGCGACACCCCAGGCTGGGCGAAGCAGCCGTGGAGCGACATGTTTTATCGATCGACCGACAAGCTGATCATGACCTGCGACCAGGTGGTGATCGATGGCAAGGACTACACGAACGTTGAACTCGTGCTGTACGAGACCAAGCTTGAGGTGCGCAGCGGGGTAGGTTCAGCGACGACGGTATTGGCTGCAGTTGCGCTTGAGAGTCTCGAGAATATCGAAGGCTCCTGCACCCAGGTGGTCATCCCCCGTGAAGCCATGGGAATGGGCGACGTCAAGTTTATGGCAATGTCTGGAGCATTCCTGGGCGGTTGGTCGACCTTGTTCACCCTCGTGGGTGCATCGATCTTCGGCAGCGTTGTTGCTCTTTCGATGGCAGCTCTTGGGAAGCGCGAGTGGGCGGCCCGCCTTCCCTTCGGCCCCTATCTCGTCTTTGGCTCCACCCTTTGGCTTTTCTACGGTAAAGAAGTTGTGGGCTGGTACTGGAAACTCGCTGGCGGGAATTAGGCGCGCTTCCTGACCGTTCACTCCTTCATTCCTTCATTCCTACGTGGAACCACTCACACCCGCTCAATTCTTCGCATGGATGGCCGTCCCGATGGTCGCCTTCATCACCTCCATGTGCCTCGTCGGAATCAAGCACGCCGAGACGTTTTTCAAACCACTGTGGTTGACGGTCTTTGTCGTCGACCTCATTGGCACCACCCTGCTCGTCCTTGGCGCGATCGAGATCAACTTCCCTGGAGCCGTATCGAGTCTGCTCACTGCCGTCCCCGCAGGTTACTGGAAGTTCTTCGGCCTCACTTTCTTCCTCTTTCCCATCAGCCTTATCGTTACGACCCTGAGATTTCCGTTCAGGCTGGTGAACTGGCGGCAGTAGCGTAGCGTATTAAAAGCGCGTAAAAGCGGGATAGTCTAGTCTTGCCAAGAGCTGAGTTCTCAAGGAATCTAGGCTCAGCCATGACCAGTCCTTTCAACCGCCGCAGTTTCCTTCGAAATTCCACCCTCGGAATTGGATCTCTCGCCCTGACGCGTCAATTGCTCGCAGATGGTGCCCTTTCTTCACAAGAGACTGGTGCCGGGATTTCGAAAGGGGCCATCTCTCCACATCATGCGCCAAAGGCAAAGCGGGTGATTTTCCTGTGCATGGCGGGTGGCCCTTCGCACCTGGAGACCTACGACTACAAAGAAAAGCTGGCGGAACTGGACGGCAAGCCGATGCCTGATTCGTTTACCAAAGGCCAGCCGATCGCGCAGCTGCAGGGGCAGGAATTGAAGTGCCTGGCACCTCAACATCCGTTCCAGCGCTACGGACAGTCAGGGCAGCACATCAGCGAAGCCCTTCCGAACATCGGTAAGCTCGCCGACGATATAGCGATCATCCGCTCAATGACGACGAAGCAGATCAATCACGACCCTGCCCACACGTTCATGAACACCGGAACGCAGATCTCCGGTCGCCCTTGCATGGGATCATGGGTGCAGTACGGGCTCGGCAGTGAGAGCGAAGACCTGCCGGGTTTTGTCGTTCTGACATCCTCAGGTGGCGGTCAGGATCAGCCCATTGCATCGCGCCACTGGCACAGCGGCTTTCTGCCCAGCAAGTATCAAGGCGTCCATTTCCATTCAAGTGGTGATCCCGTCCTCTACGTAGGCAGTCCCGGTGGAGTCACCAGGAATGACCAGCGTTCAGTGGTCGATGCAGTGAATGCCCTCAATCGGGAACGTTTCGAAATGGTCGATGATCCCGAGATCGCAACCCGCATCTCCCAATACGAAATGGCCTTCCAGATGCAGGCCTCGGTTCCTGAACTCACCAATTTCAGTTCTGAGCCTGAATCGATCTCAAAGCTTTATGGTTGTACCCCGGGCGATGGTTCATTCGCTTCCAATTGCCTGCTGGCAAGACGACTTGCTGAAAGAGACGTGAGATTTATCCAGCTTTACCACCGGGGATGGGACCACCATGGCAATCTTCTCAAGGATATGGGGAAAGCATCAAAGCTGGTGGACCAGGCCTCCGCCGCACTCGTAAAAGACCTCAAGCAGAGAGGCATGCTCGAGGATACTCTCGTGATATGGGGCGGAGAATTTGGAAGAACCCCAATGGCTCAGGGGTCGGGGCGTGACCACCACATCAAAGCATTTTCGTGGTGGATGGCCGGAGGTGGGATTAAGCCGGGGATAACTTATGGTCAAACCGACGAGCTGGGATATGAAGCTGTGGATAATATCGTTCACGTGCATGACTTCCATGCAACCTTGATGCACCAGTTTGGTATTGATCACAAAAAGCTAACCTTCAAATTTCAGGGGCGTCAGTTCCGGTTGACTGATGTGCATGGCCACGTCGTGAAAGGAATCC
>JAQCER010000659.1 GCA_027618625.1 Verrucomicrobiota bacterium | reverse complement strand
ACGTTAATTGTCGGGGTGCCGGCAGGCGTGATCGCTGCATATCGCCGCAACACGCCTGTAGATATCTCGATACGCGGCGCCACACTTGTTGGGCAGGCCATGCCTTCCTTCTATCTTGGCATTTTGTCCATTCTATTTTTCGCGGTATGGCTGCGATGGCTTCCAAGCGGGGGGCGGGGCACTTGGCTACATCTTATCCTTCCTGCCGCGACTCTTTCATTCCAACTTGTGGCACTGATTGCCCGAGTGACACGATCCTGCATGCTGGATGTACTTGGGCAAGATTATATCAGAACAGCCCGGGCAAAAGGCCTAGGTGAAACCAAAGTGGTCTGGCTGCATGGTCTGCGCAACGCGTTTATTCCAGTCCTGACGGTCATCGGCTTACAGGTGGGATTCCTACTAGGTGGCGTGGTTGTGACAGAGACCGTTTTCTCCTGGCCTGGAGTCGGGCGCCTCGCGATCCAAGCGATCTATGCACGAGACTTCCCTGTTGTGCAGGCCATCGTATTTTTATTCGCAATGATCTTCGTCGCCGTAAACCTGATCGTCGACCTCTTGTATGCCGTGCTCGATCCACGCATCAGCTATCACTGAGGACTTGCCTGTGACTGGAACCACTGCGCCGGGCGTCCACACCGAAAATGCGGCTGGCGATAGCGAACTGCGACAGGTGCTAAGGCGGCTCTTTGCCAAGCGATCAGTGATGCTGTGTATGGCGTTTCTGGCACTTACGATCATATGCGCTGTCGTGCCGGGATGGGTGGCACCGCATGATCCTTTCGAACAAGAACTGATCCTGCGTCTCAAGCCGCCCTCTTTTGTTGAAGGCGGCGCAGAGGGCCACCTTCTGGGCACAGATCACTTGGGACGCGATACTCTTTCCCGAATAATATTCGGTGCGCGCATCACAATGATCGTCAGCGTAATGGCTGTTGGTGTTTCGATGGCAATGGGAGTGACTGCCGGGTTGGCGGCAGGCTACTTCGGCAGACGTACTGACGCAGTGATCCTGCGGTTAATCGACATGCAGTTGGCATTTCCGGTAATTCTTCTCATCATCGCGGTAGTGGCGGTGATTGGTCCCTCGCTTACTAATCTGATCATCATCATGGGACTTTCAGGTTGGCCGCGGTTTGCAAGGATTGTGCGGGGTGCAGTCCTTTCCATTCGCGGGCTGGAGTACATTGAGGCCGCGCGCGCCATCGGCGCTGGCGATTTGCGCATCATGACGCATCACATCCTTCCGAATATCCTTTCGGCGATCATCGTCTACGCAAGTTTCGAGCTGGCACGGATGATACTGCTGGAAGCGACGCTCAGTTTCCTGGGTTTGGGCGTTCAGCCACCCACGCCGACTTGGGGCGGAATGATCAGTGACGGCAGAGCTTACCTGGCGATTTCCTGGTGGGTGTCCATGGTCCCCGGCCTTGCAATCGCCGCGATCATTCTCGCTTTCAACATCGTTGGGGATGAACTGCGCGACGCCTTGGATCCACAACTAAATCACGAATGAAACAGAACGGAGGTACCACGCCATGAACGACATCGCGACCATGCATCAGCCAGAAATGCCCCATCGAACCATCATCGACGGGCTCTATTGCGCCACTCTCAGTCGTGATCAGTTCGAGCGGACCTTGGCGGGAGGTGTCAAGGCAGCCAATCTCACTGCGATGACGCCCAGCACCGATCTTGCAAGTTCCATGGGCAAACTTGCCGAGCTTTTCCGTATCGTAAGTGAGAACGCGGATCGGGCGCGTATTGTCTCTTCAGTTGCAGAGATTGAAATGGCGGCAAAGGACGGCGTACTCGGGATCATCGTCGGCAGTCAGGATTGCACTTTTATGGATCATGACGTCGATCTTTTGCACGTTATGCATCGTCTGGGAATGAGGATCGCACAGCCGGTCTATAATGATGAGAACCGTTTCGGACACGGCGCGCTGGCCAAACCCGAGGGCCGGCTCAGCCCGGCTGGTCACGACTGGGTCGCGCTGATGAATGAGTTGCGGATGCAGATCGACCTTTCGCACTGCGGATACGCAACGGCACGCGACGTTCTGGCCGCATCGAAACGACCGGTCGTGTTCAGCCATTCCAATGCGCGCGCACTGTGCGACAGCCCGCGAAATATTCCCGATGATCTGCCCCGGCAGGCTGCAGCAACAGGTGGGACAATCGGCATCACACTTTGGCCGCCGTTGCTTGGCATCGCCGATCGACCGAACCTTGAAAACTTCTGCGACCACGTCGAGCACATGCTCAATCTCGTCGGCGAGGAGCATGTAGCATTGGGCAGCGACCTTTCCGAGGGCACCAAGACGCCCGAAAGTTGGAGTAAGCTTTATGGGGCGGATCCGATATGGCCGCATGTCACTGGTATCGTCGGGCCCTGGTACACCTACGAAAACAGGGCGACGCCCGGTTTCGAAAGCATGGCCGAAGCCGGCAATCTGATTTCGGCGCTCGAGAAACGCGGGCACAGTGCTGGCTTGATTGAAAAGATCATGAGCCGCAATCTGCTTCGCGTTTACCGCGAGGTTTGGGGTGAATGACCAGCGCCGCAAAAGTAAATGCGAACAGGCCTGACGCTGATCAGTATGAAGAGGTCATTCGGGTCAACAACCTGCGAGTCGAACTGCGGGTGGAACAAGGTGTTCTTGCTGCTGTGGACGATGTGTCTTTCGGCCTACGAAAAGGGGAAACGCTAGGCATTGTCGGCGAATCCGGCTGCGGAAAAAGTATGACTGCCCTTGCTATCATGGGCCTTCTTCCGCGTCCCATCGGCCGGATCGCTCAGGGTTCTATTGTGTTAGAGGGTGTGGGCGATTTGGCCCACATCCGCGAGAGAGAAACGAAGCGGGTCCGAGGCAATCATATCTCCATGATTTTTCAAGAGCCGATGACGTCGCTGAACCCTGTCTTCACCGTAGGGTTTCAGATATCCGAAGCGATCCGCATACATCAATCCCTTGGCCGAGCTGAGATCAAGGCACATGCAATCAGGATGCTCGATACGGTAGGTATACCCTTGCCCGAGATGCGGTATAAGTCCTTTCCGCATCAGTTGTCCGGCGGCATGAGGCAACGCGTGATGATCGCGATGGCCCTGGCGTGTCGCCCGCAAGTCATGCTGGCTGACGAGCCAACCACGGCGCTCGACGTCACGATTCAGGCGCAGATTCTCAAGCTTATGAATCGCCTGAAGGAAGATATTGGCACTTCGATCATCTTTATTACTCACGATCTCGGCGTTATCGCGAAAATGGCCCAGAGGGTACTGGTCATGTACGCTGGCGTCGTGGTCGAAGAGGCGACCGTCGGAGAGCTTTTTGAACGACCGCTTCATCCCTATACTGTGGGGCT
>JAQCER010000658.1 GCA_027618625.1 Verrucomicrobiota bacterium | reverse complement strand
CCTCGATCCGCTCTTTCGATTCTCCCTAATCGCCACAATACCATCAACTCCTCATGCGTAAGCCCTGCCGATCTCCTAATTTGATCAAAATAAACCAGCAGCAGCCTTATCCGATACACTTCGATACTGGAATTGACGTGCAGAATCCTCCGGTGGCCACGATCATTACCCGGTGACGCCAGATCATTTCCCCACCTCTTCCATCCCGCCCCGCATCCTGGTTGTTGAAGATGATGCACGGCTGGCTGATCTCGTCGTCGAATACTTGCAGGAACACGGGGGCTATCGCGTTACTGCCTCGGGCGATGGCCGGGATGGGCTGCGAAGCATTCTTGCAGATCCTCCCAATCTGGTAATTCTGGACATTATGCTACCAGGTATGGATGGGATGGATGTCTGCCGTCAGGCGCGCGCAGCCGGGTTTAAAGGAGCCGTGCTCATGCTCACCGCGCGCGGCGATGAAGTCGATGAGGTGCTCGGCCTTGAAATCGGTGCCGACGACTATGTCGCAAAGCCCGCACGGCCTCGCGCCCTCCTGGCGAGAGTCAAGGCACTGCTCCGTCGATCACCCGAATCGATTCCATCGGAACAAACCATCAGTGTCGCTGGCCTGGAGATGGACAGTGGCAACCGCACTACCCAGCTCAACGGACAGACCGTTGACCTCACCACCGCTGAGTTCGATCTCTTGTGGTACCTGGCCAGACAAGCCGGACGCGTCGTCGATCGCGATGAGATCTTCGAAGGCGTCAAGGGCATCGAATACGATGGCATTGACCGATCGATCGATCTGCGCATCGCCCGGTTGCGGAAGAAACTCGGCGATGACGCTAAACACCCGCAACGGATCAAATCGATTCGCGGCACCGGTTATTTGATGGTAACCCAGATGAACTCTGCCGAGGAATCCGCATGACCCGTTACTACATTCGGGTGGTCATCATCATGCTGCTGGTGCTGCTGATTTCCGCCATCGCTCTGATGAAAATCGGCGGCATGGTGTCCGAGCGCTATGTCAAGCCCCGCGCCATTCGGGAGATGAACGCCCTGGCAAAGAAGCTTCAGGATCGCCTGGGCGATAAGTCGCTCGCGGAAGCCGAACAGGAACTAGCTGAACTCGAATCCCGCCTGAATTTCTCCGCTCGATTGATACCATTGTCAGACCTGGAAGCCGAATTCGATGCAGACACCGTCGAGCGCGAAACCAAGGAAGACGTCACGCCGAAAATCTTCGTGCGCCTCGGGGCTGAACCATTCATCCTTGAAATCCGTCGCGAACGCGGGCTCGACGCGCGCTTGGAAGAAGAAGAAGGCGGCTACTTTATCGCCGGCCTGGGAGTAGTGATCCTGATCGTCGGAGGTGCTGCCGTTTTCCTGGTAACTCCGCTGGTAAAAAAGCTTCGTGCCCAGGAACTCACCATCTCGCGCATCGCCGACGGCGACCTCACCGCACGGGCAACGATCGTGGGCGACGACGCCATTGCCCGCCTTGGGAAAAGGATCAACATCATGGCCGATCGCATCCAGGAACTGCTGGCCAATCAGCGTCAACTGCTCCAAGCCGTCTCGCATGAAATGCGCACGCCCGCCGCACGCATCGGCTTCGCTCTGGAGATGCTGGAAGACGCCCGCACCGACGAAGAACGCAAACGCCGCATCGACGCCCTGCAGGATGACCTCGGCGATCTCGATCGCCTGCTCGACGAACTCCTCACCTTCCTACGATTTGACGAAGGCGAAAGCCCCATCCATCCCCAGACCGGAGACATCAGGCCATTGGTCCTCGCCGCCATCGAAAAAGCCAGGCGCCTGCGGGGCGGTATCACCATCGACACCGATCCCAGCAGTTGGATCACCCCCCAGTAATCCTGCACCAACGCTACTTTCCAAGAGTCATCGATAACGTGCTGGCCAACGCTGTGCGTCACGCCAATGCTAAGATTACCGTCAGTGTAAAGGCTTCCAAGACCCAATGCATCATCGAGGTACGGGACGACGGCCCCGGCATTCCGCGCGAGGACCGCGAGCGCATCTTCGAGCCTTTCATCAGACTCGATTCCAGCCGGTCCCAAAAATCCGGAGGCACCGGCCTTGGCCTGGCGATCGCAAGCCGGGTGATGAAGAATCTGGGAGGAACCATCAGCGCGATAGATCCGCCTGAAGAAGGCGGGGCTGTTTTTCAGATTGCGCTCCGGCGTAGCGATCGGCCCGTGGCAACTACCCTGTCGTCGCGTAGCGGCTAGTTCGTCCAGAGTGGGGTTCCTCCCCAGCCATGCCACGTAGAGTTATTAGGATTTTCGCAAGGCGCGGCAGTGGCAGTGGTGTGATTGCAATTCAGTCGGGACACGAGTGAAGCACATCGCTCGCTCGCAGGTGCCCTGCCATCCTCTATCATCACCGAGGCAACAGGCTGAATACCAAGTCGCCCTCTGATACCGTTTCATTGTTCACTACACAGCGGCACTTTGCCTGGCCGATGCTGCGACGGATGCGCAGAATTTCGGCTTCAATGAAGAGCGTGTCACCGGGCATCACCGGCTTACGGAACTTCACTTTATCGGCACTCATGAAGTAGCCGATCATGCCCTGGTATTCTTCACGGCGCAGCATGAGGATGCTGGCGACCTGGGCCATCGCCTCTACCTGAAGCACGCCTGGCATGATCGGATGGCCGGGAAAGTGCCCTTGGAAAAATGGCTCGTTGATCGTGACGCCTTTGACGCCGGTACACTTGTTGTCCCCTTCGAAGCCGACAATGCGATCGACCAGCAGGAATGGATAGCGGTGGGGCAGAATTTGCATCACCTCGTTGATGTCGAGCACCGCTTCTCCGGAAGGAATGGTCACTGGCGGCACCATCGAACGCATGCGCGTGTAGTCAGCCGCAAGCTTCCTGGCCATCTCCGTATTCGGCCCATGGCCGGGCATTACGGCAATGACGTGCCCCATGATGCGTTTCCCGCAAAGCATCAGGTCGCCGATGATGTCTAGAATCTTGTGGCGGACGAATTCGGTCTCGAATCGCAGTGGCTCTTTGCTCAAAACAGAATCGTCACGGATCACGATCGCGTTCTCCAGGCTTCCACCTTTGATCAGCCCCTTCGCCATCAGCTGCTCGACGTCTTCGTAAAATACAAACGTCCGCGCGGGCGCGATTTCTTGCTCGTAGGTCTCTGGAGTAATCTCGATGCTGAAGTATTGGGTCATGCGCCCATGCGGGCCCACTTGCGTGCAGGAGATGCGAAACTTCTTGTCTGGCACCACGGTGAGCATGGAACCGCCCGGCGTTTCAAGATGCACTGGCTCGCGGATCTCGTAGACGCCGCGGGGAACGTCGAGTTCCTTGATCCCCGCCTGCTTGATGCACTTC
>JAQCER010000657.1 GCA_027618625.1 Verrucomicrobiota bacterium | reverse complement strand
TGGCCGGTTGAAGAAAAACTCAAACGGGACAAATGGCGCGCGGAAATTGAGAACTTTTCGGGTAAGAGCGGGTTGTCGGTTTATCAGGATTTCCACGCAACAATTTTCTCAATGAACCTTGCGGTGATGATGGCTGCTCCCACAAAAGAGCAAATCGCGAAACGCTATGCCCATCGCAAAGACGCTCAGAAAGTAAATTGGGCTTCCGGAATAAGCGCATTCAAGAAATCCATTTCAAAGCTGGTTTTTAGTAAAGTCGCGCACACCGTTGAGCGGCTTCATCGCTGGTTCGTTAACAATGTAATCCCGATCCGTCCTGGCCGCCAATATCCCCGGAATCATAAGACGTCGAAGCGCAAATTCTACATCACCTACAAGCAATGCACGTGAACTGAGAATGGAGGTCGTGTCACCCACATCGGCGACCGTCTGTGATTCTCCGCTATTGCAGTGACATTGATGCCCGACGGAAGCCGCGAGGCGACCGAGATCGGCGTGCCACAAGGTGGTCCGCTATCGCCACTGTTGGCGAATATCGTGCTCGACCCACTGGACAAGGAGTTGGAACGCCGAGGCCATTGCTTCGCCCGTTATGCCGACGACTTCCTGGTGATGGTCCGCAGCGCGAGGGCGGCCCAGCGAGTCATGGCGAGCTTGGTGAGGTTTATCGAAGGGCCATTGAAGCTGGTGGTCAATCGGACCAAAAGCCGGACCGCACCACTCAAGTGTTGCGCGTTCCTGGGTTTTACACTCAACGGACGCGGACAGGCGAAATGGTCGGATAAGGCACGCAAACGGTTCAAACAACGTGTCCGGGAAATTACCCGGCGCAACCGAGGGCATGCGGTCAGCGAGGTAATTGCCGAACTGCGCCGTTATGTCGTCGGCTGGATGAACTACTTTCGGATCAGTCACAGTTACCGCGAGGTGACTCTGCTGGCCGACTGGGTGCGTCGACGGATTCGATTGTATTACTGGAAACAATGGAAGCGGCCCGGAACACGGCGTCGTCATCTGATCGCCCTGGGAATCGATCCCAAGGAAGTGAGAATGGCCACGCGCAGTCGTAAGGGTTACTGGCGGATGAGTGCCAATCGGTTAGTTCAATACGCGCTCAACAACCGCTGGTTGGAGGATCAAGGGGTTCCCGACCTCAGATCACTGTGGATCCAACTTCACTTTGGCCCCGGCAACCCTGCCAAAGCCAAGGTCTGATCGGAACCGCCCGGTGCGGACCCGCATGCCGGGTGGTGTGGGAGCTGGGGGTCTTAGGGCCTCTGGCTACCCGATTCGCCCGATTTGCTGGTCTCCGCGACCAACGGATATTTCGCGGGATGCACGATTCGGTCCAGATCAAGATCAATATCCAAATCTGGCCAATGCAAGTGGTCATCATGAAACAATTCGACGCGGAATAATTGCTCCAATGTTGCTCGCCTAAACCAAGGAAAATTGTCAAAGTCCAAAAAAAACTCTTGGTCGCAAATCATCACCCAAAAACCATGCGGCGAGACGTTGAGAATCTCAACCAGGGAAGTGTCGATGCCAATGTGTTCGGATTTCATCTTGCCGTTCCTCAATCACTCGTCTCAATTCTGGCAACTCAACGCTTTTCAAGCCTCTGCTAACCGCCAACTCGATCTGCGGTTCCAGCCAAAACTTGGCCTCGCCATCGGGCGAGAGCACGTGAACATGCATCCGGGGTTCTTCTCTCGAAAAGAAGAAAAAACGATAATTTCGATACCTGAATACCGTCGGACTCACGATCAAAACTATATCTGATCGTCACTTCGCGTGCAACGCTGCTGTGTGGCGAACGGCGAAGTCCTCTCACACCTGCCCGAGGGCGACGCTTCGACTGCGGATTAAGGTTTGAATAGTCATGGCGGATTGAACTCGCGGCGGGGCAGGTGTTGAGAGCGACGCCTTGTTATGCGGTTTTCATTGTGAACTCTAGAAGGTTGGCGACCCCTTGATCTTGCTTCTGGCCGTGATCGCGTAGCCTGATGATCTTCTTGCTGATGCTGTCACGTAAGTGAGATGGCAGCGACTCATTAATCGCCACTCGGCTCTGAATCGGCGTGACGATCGTCTGACGCAAAGCCGTCTCGGGATTCGAGATCAGCAGGGACAAGCTCTCATCCACGAAAGTCCAGAAAGAAATCCTCTCGAGCACTCTGAGGAAGCTGGCCATTCCGAATGGCGAACTCATCTCAAAGGCCGGGCGCAGCGCCAGTATCTCGTCAATCGAGAGCAGTTGGGGAAGAGCCGGAACAAGAACTGAACGGAATCTGCGATTCTGGGAAATCAACGCAGCTATCTCTAACTCCTTGAGACGCTCTGGGGCAGCGGAAGCCAGCGCTTTAATGCAATTGTGTTGAGTCTGGTGCGAGCCAGAGCGGATGCCTTCAAGGAAGTGTTCTGCATCCTCTGGACGAGCATAATCTGCGATGAAGAAAAACTCCTCCCCCGCCGCAGATCGGTAGATCGCGTAGCAGTCCGCTCCGTAGATGTTGTTGAGGTAATACTGACCTCGCTCTCGCAGGCTTCGGTTGGGATCGAGCGCCAAAGAAATCAACTCATCCCTCTCGGGAGTAATTCCAGCCTCAATTTGGGTTTGGAATACCTTGCGACGAACGAAAACGGACTTGTCAGCTTTAAGACGTAGCTTCTCGTCAGGGGTGATGTCTGAGAACTCAAATTGGCTCAGGAGAAAAAGTCGGTTAAACGGTTCCGGATCGTCAAGAACCCACGGGCGAAGCTGCTCGTCGTCCTCAAATGAAAGCGAAAACAGGAATCTCCGGAACATCGCCGTGAGTCCGAAAAATTGGGCTGAAGTCAGCCCTCGGGTCCTCGCGAGCAAATCACGCTTCAACTCGTTCAGACCGGCATCGTCCTCAATCCTATCCTTGCGAGAGAGATACAGAATCAGGCGCTGATTGGCGCAGATGGCGTCAAACGGCAGCGACCGAAAGTGGTCAAGAACCCAGTCTCTAGCGAGACGCTGCACCTGCGGCACCCAATCCTGTAGGCGAAGGAGAATCCGATTCTCATCACCAGGCTCAGCGCTAGCAATCAGTGCCTTCAGGCACTTCTCACGTGTGTAGCCAGAATAGTCGATTGAGCCGATCCAATTTAGGAGGCGGGGGTTGGACTTCCCGAGGGTCGCTTTACCGTGGTCGTAGTGCCACGTTCGTCGCTCGTAATCGTTCCACAGGGATTCGATCGAGAACTCGTCAGTACTGGGCATGTATCCTTGGTGGGGCACTGGAGAAGTCGCGCGAGGTGTCCCCGTCAGAAGCTCTTTGATACGACGGAACATCAGTTTCTTGGCATAACGATCAAGACCAGCGATGATGGTGGAGGTGAGC
>JAQCER010000656.1 GCA_027618625.1 Verrucomicrobiota bacterium | reverse complement strand
CCTGGGAACTTGATTCCATTGGCAATCCAGCCTGAAGGGCTGCTTCATAGGCTCAACCAATCCAGTCAATTCGACGAACAATGGTCCGAACCCGACCTTTCACGGGGCAGCTCCGAGCGGTCCCAGTCTGGATTAGAATTGACCGACATGCGTAGGCTATGAGCCCAAAAACCAGAAGGGCATTGGACTTGTGCGTGGAAGTCCGGCAGACGGTTATGATGGGTTTTGACATGATGGCGACCGCCCGGGAATTGGTTTGGAGCGGTATCGGCCCGGAAGGCAGCAGGGAGGATCGAAGACGGTTGTTTTATCAGCGGTTCTATGGCCTGGAATGTCCATGGTGAAATGCCAGATGGAGGTATCCTCGCGCTAACCACCGCCCTCGAACATGCCGAAGCCGATTTCACCCAATCCTTCGGCTTTTCCCGAGGCGGAGCTGATGCCTGCACGATCACCTGATCGCGTCGAAGCTGAGATCGAATTTCGCCAGGTATTTGCGAAGCCGGTCCGCGTCATTCGGGCGATTGGCTTTTTTCTCTCTTGAGACAGCGAACAGTTTCCGGCCGGCCTCTGATAGGGATCGGGATTCGCGACAGACGCTGATGGCATATGCCAGTTGAGGACGGTCAAAGGGATCGATGGTGGCGATTTGTTCCTCTGTTAGGATGGCATTGAGTGGTGCCATGAAGCTGGGTTCCATTGGAATCGTCAGGACGTTGCCAGTTGGTCTGCAGGCGGGCGATTTCCTCGTCGACGTCTTCCACTCGAATTCTGCCGCGCGGGGCCAGTGTCGCCATTCGGGTGACTGCAGCATTGAGGTCGCGAAAGTTGCCGAGCCACGGAGTCCCGGTGTTTTTGGCGAATGTCAGGAAGCGATCGCGCGCCTCTTTGTTGAAGGTAATTGTCTGGCTATGCGTGCGTGCGCGCTCGCCAAGTTCGTATTCGATGTTCGGCGCAATGTCCTCCCGGCGTTGGGCGAGCGATGGTAAGTCGAACGTCCACAGGTTGATACGGGCGAAGAGGTCGTCGCGGAATGTCCCGCTTGCGATGCTCTTGCGCAGGTCTCGATTGGTGCCGACGATCAGCTGGAAGTCGCTGCGCACGGGTTTATCGCTCCCCACCGGCAGGAACATCTTCTCCTCCAGTGCCCGCAGGAGCATTGCCTGCTCGTCCAGGCCAAGTTCTCCAATTTCATCGAGAAACAGGAGTCCCTTATCCGCCTCCCGGAGCAGGCCTGGGCGATCATTTTGAGCGCCGGTGAAGGCGCCGCGTTTGTGGCCGAAGAGCATCGACGCTGCGGTATCTCCGCGGAGCGTGGCGCAGTTCAGGTCAACAAAATTTCCCGAGAGACCGCAGCGTTGTTGCCGCAGTGTGAAGATGCGGGCTGCAAGTCGGGACTTACCGGCACCCGTCGGCCCCATCAGCAGAACAGGTTCAGTCGAGCGCAGGGCAACGATCTCGATTTTCTCAATCAGCTGGTTGAATGCCGGGCTCTTGGTGGCGATGCCATCTTTGAGGAAATCCTGTGCCTGCTCGTGTTCGGCAGCGAAGCGTGTGGCCAGTCGATCATAGCGGGCGAGGTCGAGATCGATGATGCTGTATTTTCCCGGCGAAGGTTGGTTGCGTCCACGCGTCCTGCCTTTTCGGCTGCGCGGTGGTTCACTCTGGAGGAGTTGGCCAGGGATTCGGCGAGACTCCGTCAACAGGAACAGGCAGATCTGGGCGACGTGCGTGCCGGTGGTGATGTGGACAAGGTAGTCTTCCCGTTCGGGATCGAATGCGTAGCTCGCGGCGAAATCATACAGCCCCTCGTAAACATCCTGAAAGTCCCACGGATCGCGGATCCCTAACACATGCACACGAACTTCTGTTTCCGGCGATGTCGTCTGGAGGTCCCCGATGATCGTCTTTGCAAGTTCGGCGTAGGATTTCTCCGCGAACAACTCGATGCGATCGACCACAAAGTCGGAATGCTGGCAGAGCGAGACGGTCGGCCGCCAGCTTTCCCAGCGCTCAGGTTGGGAGGCGCTGCCTGCATCGAGATTGGTGCCGATAAACCCGAGCACCACGCGGTTACGACTGATCATTACGGATAAAATCGTATAAAAATGTAGAATTGCAAAGGAATCCGATGGCTGCGATCGAAACGGTCTTGTATGGTATGTAGCCGCCTATTGCATTGAAAACCAGTTTGTTAAATCGATCGTTGCAGTAGTGAAGCGATGGTTGGCACATATTCTGATCTACGGAAAGCCAGAATCCAATTAAACAAGATGATGACAACAATGACTGACGACACAAAGACTCGCCGAATGATTCACGCGACAGGGGAAGCGGAAGGTTTCCTGCCGACCCGCGATAGCAACGGAAAGCCGATCACCGTGATCGGGACGGAGGCGATTCGTGATGGTTTCGATGCGATGTGTCTTGAGCAGGCGCTCAACTCGCGATCGGCACCAGGGGTGAGCAACCTCGTGCTGAACCCGGATGCTCACGCTGGATACGGCGCGCCGGTTGGATCGGTGATGACTTCGCCGACGCATATCTACCCAGGCCCAGTGGGAGTGGATATCAAGTGCTCGATGAGCTTGTTGCAGTTGAACATTCCGCAGGATGCGATTGCCGATCGTCAGACGCGTCGGGCCTTGATCAATGCCATCGTCGAGCGAACTCCGACTGGAGCAGGAAAAGGACAACGTGCTGCGGCAAAGTCGCGGCCAGTTGATCTCGCGATGGGGCGTCGTGCGGTGATCGAAGGTGCAAGTGCCGCCGTTTGCGAAGCGATGGGAATCCCGGTAAAGTGGGCGCAGCGTTGCGAGGATAGCTTTCACGTTGGACATGACGATACCGCTGCTGCGCTGGAAGCTCGGCTGGATCATCTTCTTGAGATCAAGCGCTTCCGCAGCCTTGCGGATAAGATGTCGCAGTTTGGGTCCTACGGTGGTGGAAACCACTTTGGTGAGTGCGAGGTGGTCGATGTGAACGATGCGTCGGCTGAGGCAAAAAGATGTGCAGAAGTGTTCGGGTTGCAGCATGGAAATGTCGCGTTCCTCTCGCACTGTGGATCTCGAGGATTCGGGCACGATCTCGCATCGGGCCAGTTCCGCGATTTACAGGCACTCTTCGAAACCTGGGGAACTCCGCTGCCAGCGGGGGACAAGCAGCTCGTGTACGCACCGCTCGGAACTCCGCAGGCGGACGCTTACCTGGATGATATGGCGCTTGGAGCGAACTTCGCTACTGTGAACCACCTGTTGATCAATGCGCTCGTCCTTGAGGCATTCCAGGAAGTCCTGCCTGGAGCGGAAGGGCAGCTGGTTTACTTCATCAGCCATAACATTGCGCGTCAGGAGATCCTGGAGAACCAGAAGCAA
>JAQCER010000655.1 GCA_027618625.1 Verrucomicrobiota bacterium | reverse complement strand
GCGCAGAGCGCTACAGGATCCACCCCAGTCCGATCCCGTAAAATGGAAAAAGAGATCTTTCCCTTGTTTCGCCGCCCCCTCCTGGGCCAGCGCGAAATCAGTCAGCCACGTCCCATTTTCTGAATCCTGCCCAAACGCACCCGATGAGGCAACGAATCCCCCCCAGCACAAAACGGCTGCTGCCAGTGACGATAGGACTAGAGGTGAACGATTCTTCATAGGCCAACCGGTAAACATCCTCGGGCTGGACGATGCCAACCCGAGGATGCCACGGTTGAATGGTTTAGTCTAGTCTAGTTCAAGGAATAAGCAGCGGATCGATTCGTTGGCTCAGGCGTTGCCGCTGAAGGCTCAAGTTCTGGCTCGATCATCGCCACGACCATCTGGCCAGCGCGGCCAGCGCTGCGACTGCGCAGGGCATCTGCGATGCGATTGACAAAACCCGCATCCGGCCGTGGGAATCGGAACATCATGCGAGTCTGGCGACTGCGATTGAACAGCGTCAGGTTCTCACTGAGGAAGCGACTGGTCTGATGCACCTCCGTTCCATCGATCTGGAACGAAAGAGGCATCCGGTGAAACCGGCGCTTTGCCAGAAATACCAGAGTGTCCGGATGCTCATGGATTGCCACGACCGTGCCGAAAAGGTTGTTCCTCCACCCTGCGATCCCCTTCGCGTTCCCTGAAATCGCCGGAAGGCTCCAGGCTACGGTGAACGCATCGGTTCCCAGCGCTTTTGCCACCAGCATGTCCTCGTCAGGAGTCAGCACCTGCGGCAGCGAATCGCCCTCAGAGCGGGACAAGCCGAGCTTTTTCCAGAGGAGAACCACATTCGCGCGAATCAGACGGAATGCCCGGGGCATCACCCAGATCAGGCCCAGCAAAATCGTGCTGAAGACGATCAGTGAAATCCATGGATAATTGTTAAAGGTCGCAGCCAGCAGAGTAAACAAGCCGACGACAGCAACGTCCTCGGCAGCGCTGACGGCCATGTTTGATAGCGGCTCGGGCGAGCTGTTTACCGCGACGCGCAATCCTGCCTTCGCGGTGTGCGTCACCAGGGCAGATCCTCCGGCGAGCAGTCCGGCGATCACCTGGAGCGCCGGATCGACAGTGCCCAGTGCCTGGATGGCAACCAGCGTGGCGCCGACAGGGCGGATGAACGTGTGGACAGAGTCCCAAACTGAGTCAAATCCCTGGATCTTGTCCGCGAAGAATTCGAGGGCAAAAAGAGCGCACGCCACTGTGATCACAGCAGGATGCTCCAAAATCTGGAGAGCCTGATTGTCACCAGCCAGGGTGAGAAGGTTCATGTTGAGCGCTATGCCTGTGAGCGCAACGGTCAGATAGAGGCTGACTCCCGCCAGCGATCCTAATCCAAGCGCAAGGGTCAATTGCTGTATAATATCCATTTGTTCGTTAGGGGTGGTTGTAGCTTTCTAAAGAGCTCCCGGCTGATTCACGCACTGCACACCGTGTTGCGCACTACGTCAGCTGAAAGCCTTTCAAGAGTCTGAGAGGTAAAGCGGCACGGCAATTACAAATTGTGTGTGAGGTTTGTAACGGAGACGCTTGGCGGGCAGCAGTACCTTTCGTGATCTTGTAATCGCTCGCTACCAATGGCCCGCAGAAGTCCGAAACATCGTCAGTTGGCAAAAAATTTGTTTTGTCGCCCCATCTCGCATTTTCTGCCACCTTTCACTACGATGATGAAATTCTCTCCCCTTCTTCTGGCCTTCGTCCTTCCGCTTCAGAGCCTCGCTGCTCCGTTGATTTCTGAATTCATGGCGAGTAACAGTGAAGCTTTCCGGGATGGTGACAGGCAATTTTCCGACTGGGTAGAGATTCACAATCCCGACAATACGCCGGTAAACTTGAAGGGATGGCACCTCACGGACTCGGCGACCAATCTTACGAAATGGGAATTCCCAGAGCTTGAGATTCCAGCAAAGGGATACTCGCTGGTGATCTGTTCCGGCAGTCCGGTGCCCGGATACGTCGATGGCGATGGATGGCCACATGCGAGCTTCCAGCTTTCCTCGATCGGCGAGTACCTCGCACTGGTAAATCCAGAGGGCCAGGTCGTATCCGAGTTTTCGCCCGGCTATCCCGAGCAATTCAACGACGTCGCGTATGGCTCGTTTCGCTCTGGCGGCGGCTCAGAGGATCTGTTGGCTCAGGCAACGCTCCGATGGCAAGTGCCGACTGACGAATCTCTGGAAGCAACATGGAACCTTCCCACGGTGCCTGAGGGCGCAGGCTTCATCGATGGAACCGGCACCGGCGTCGGCTTCGAAGGCAGTCCTGGTTCGTTCGCCCCATTCATCGATACCCCCGTCAACGAAGCGATGCAGTCGGTGAACGCCTCGATCTATATTCGGCACACGTTCGCGATTCCTGCAACGCGCGCCCACAATTCCCTCCAGTTGTCGATGCAGTATGACGACGGATTTATCGCTTACCTGAACGGCGTCGAAATCGCCTCCAGAAATGCTCCCGAAGAAGTGGCTTGGAATGCCATCGCGACGGCGTCCCATCCCGATGCAGAGGCGGAAGTTTTTGAGGAGATCGATGTGTCTGACTTTGTCGGACTGCTTCGACCCGGTGAGGAGAATGTCCTTGCGATTCAAGGAATGAACCGGAGCGCGGGCGGTTCCGATTTTCTCATTGTGCCGCAGTTGACGGCACAGTTCGAAGGAGATGGGCAAATTCAGACCGGCTACCTCGCATTTGTGACGCCCGCCGCCGCGAACGCAAACCAATCCGCTGAGCCCGGACCGGCAATATCCGATGTTACCCGGATCGAACAACGCCCCAGCGCCGGCGAGAGCATCACCATCGCGGCGAAACTGACCGAACGCATTGCTCCGGTCAAAGACGTTATGCTGTATCACCGCATTCAATACGAAGATGAAGTGGCGATCGCGATGACGAATGACGGAGCGGGCACCTACTCAGCAACGTTCCCGGTTGAAGCTACTGCAGGCCAAATGCTGCGTTGGCGGATCGTCGCCACTGACACATCCACCAACGAAACCCGCGCGCCTTTGTTCCTCGATCGAAGCGGCACCAAGCAATCGGCAGAATACTATGGAACCGTCATCCAAAATTCCGATCTGACGACTCAGCTTCCGCTATTCGAATGGTTCGCGGCACGAGAAAGTTCTGCGCACAGCGCCAATGGCACGCGTGTGTCGGTGTTCTACGAAGGGCGCTTTTACGACAATGCGTATGCCCGCCAGCGAGGCGGAGCGACCAATGGCACTATTTCTCAGAAATTTGTATTCAACAACAACGAGCCGCTTTACGTCAGCGAAGAGTTGTCAGCGCTCAAGGAGATCAATGTCAATGCAGAGGGTTCCGATTCCTCCTACC
>JAQCER010000654.1 GCA_027618625.1 Verrucomicrobiota bacterium | reverse complement strand
AAAGGGCTGAAACTTTGGTTATCAAAAAACAGTGAGCCATATTGGGTCACCGACCACATAGCAGGAGCAAACAAGATACTGAAGAAAAGATTTCCGGATTTGGAAAAAGCATATAACACGATGTTTGCCAACGGATTTGTTCGAGTACAACTCGACCGATATGACTGTTATTTTAACTTCAACATGAAGTTACCAAACAGGTTACAGATGGATTGGTTAAAAACTTTCTGCATGTTAAACAGCTATGTTCTGAAAAATGGTGATATAGATCGTGAAGTGAGCCTTGAACAATTTCTTGATAATCCTGGTAATAGAAGGTTCTATGAGGTAATTGAAGAAGCGAGAAGAAAATTAAATTTGTCATAAATCATTTAACTTTAGCTGGAGCATGAGCTGAAAAGCAAACGTGTTCACCTTACGTTGGATTTCGCGCCAGATCTCCCCACGGCAATCATCGATCCGCGGAAGATGGAGCAGGTCATTATCAATCTCGTGATGAACTCGATCCAAGCCATGGAGGACAAAGCGAAGCGGCACCTGACTATCCGAACCTCAAGCGAGGTGCTTGACACCATTGAATCCAACCAGGGAGCAAGAACGAAGGAGCACCTCCGGACCGGAGACAAGCTGGTGACGATCTCGATCACCGACACAGGAGGCGGAATCCCTAAAGAATCCCTGGCAAACATCTGGGATCCTTTCTTTACGTCAAAGCCCACTGGGGTAGGAACTGGGCTCGGGCTGAGTGTGACCAGGAAAATCATCGAACTGCACCACGGACACATTGCCGTGGAAAACACCGACGATGGCGCCGTTGCCACGATCAAAATCAAGGCGGGCAAAAGCGAAGCTTGAACGCCTGAATGCTTCACCGCTAGACTTTTCGACCGCAGGTAAACACGATCCCCTTGAACTCAAACCCCCAAATATCACAAAGTATATGGAATCCCCAAACAGCACGCGGATACTGATCGTCGACGACGAAAAAGAGTTCACAGACCTTCTTCAGATGCAGATGAGGCGCTGCGCCAACGTCCAACTTCGGGTAGTGAACCATTCCGAACAGGTGATCGATGCAGCCAGACAATTCAAGCCTGCAGTGATTCTGCTCGACATTGTCATGCCGGGACTGGACGGCGGAGAGTTACTGCACAAATTAGAGGCGGATGAGAAGCTGAAACAGATACCGGTGATCATCGTCAGTGCTCTGACCACCCAATCGGAAACCGAAAGTGGGCTTACCGCCAGTGGCCACGCCCTGATCGCCAAGCCCGTTAAGACCGAAGTGCTGATAAGCAGGATCGAAAATGTGCTTGGGCACTCGCTCAGACACTAGACCAGACTAGAGCCAACGACCAGCCACTTACACGTCGATTTTTTTCAGGCCCGATGTCCCTTTTCTGTGGATCGTTCGCAGGTGCTCGTCCACGCAGTAGGCCAATTTTTTTCCAGCTGGCTGGTTTGGACAAGTGCAGTACATTATCCATCGTAACCGCCTCGATCGCCGTTCCTTCAAGCAGAGCGGTTACAACGATAACCGGCATATCACGATAATAGGACTCGGCACGAATGCGATCGATCAACTGCGAACCGTCCAGGCCGGGCATTCTTAAGTCGAGAATGCACAAATCAGGCTGAAACTCCTCGACCACCGCAATCGCAGCCACTGAGTCAGATTCCGTGCGAAAATCGTAATGTCCTGCCCGCTGAAAATTCAGAGCGAGCAGCACGAGGAATTCCGGTTCATCGTCAACTGCGAGAATTCTGGGTTTCCGTTTCCCCACGACACCCGACAATCGATCGATGAATTCTTCCCGCGATCTGCAGGCATTCTGGCAGGCTTGAATGACACCAACAGGAATCCCGCTGGCGCAGGCGTCGTGCAGGAGGGCACGGATCTCTCCCTCATCGAGCCAAGATTCCTGCGCATCCGACGACGCAGCTATCAGACTCTGCGTGAATGACTTCCACTTGGAATCTGATGTGTCGTAGGTCATTCATGACGCAGCGTACAACCAATCACAAAAACATGAAACCGTTTTCTCACCAAAGCTACAGACCGCGGAGACCGTGCGACGCGGCGCGGCACCCCGGCAACGGCCATGGATCAGGCCAGGAGGGAACAGGTTATCAGATTCCCGTCCACCAGGCATCGATGTAGCCCTGCAGCTTCTGCACGATCTCTGGATTGTCCGCGGCCAGGTTTCGTTCTTCCCAGGGATCTTCCTCGATGCGAAACAGTTCCACTTCTCCTTTCCCAGCGGCGCCGCTTCCGGCGCGGGTGGTCACATTTTCTTTGTGAGGCAGTATGAGCTTCCACCGATCATGGATGCACCAGCGATAGGTGAGGTTCCTGGCCGGATTGCTGACGTCGACAGCATTGTGGAGATGACAATCACCAAAGATCGCTTTGCGCCCTTGCACCGCCTGGTCATCGAGCAAATTGATGCCTGACATAGCCTCGGGGATCGGTAAACCGCAGGCCTTGAGAATCGTCGGCGCGATATCAATGCTGCTGACGGGCGTGGTCACCGTCTTCGGCTGAACTTTACCAGGCCATCTCACCATGAGCGGAGTCCTGATGCCACCATCGTACTGGGAACGTTTTGATTTGAGATCATACTGACTAGCTTTGGGATTCTGAATCCAGCCGTTGTCAGTCACGTAAACCACGATGGTGTCATCAGTGATTTCGCGTTCGTCCAAGT
This sequence comes from Verrucomicrobiota bacterium, assembly GCA_027618625.1. Classification (GTDB taxonomy): domain Bacteria; phylum Verrucomicrobiota; class Verrucomicrobiia; order Verrucomicrobiales; family DEV007; genus JAGROY01. Next base: position 668 of record JAQCER010000654.1, on the reverse strand, counting down.
GGGCTAACAATGCGCCACAAGTTTCGTCAAACCACTCACACATCGCCCAGTAACGGGCCACCGATTCAGAATCTGTCTGCGACTGATACTTTTCCAGCAAGCGCTGTGGTGGATTGTGCGGGGAATGCGGAAGAAATGGCGCATACCAGAGCAGGAATGGCTGATCCCCTGCCCTGTCGATAAAATCGAATACCGGCTGCATGCCGTTGCGACCGATCTCAAGACCGTCGTCACCGTGGCGCCCTCCCGGATGCGGAAACCCCCTGGTCATCCCTTCAGTAAAGCCGCCGCGGCTGAAGTTTCCCTGCCACCACTTGCCCGATTGATAACTGATGTAACCACGCTGCTGTCCAAGCAGCCGAGGCAATGTCGGCACGTCATCGATGAAGCTGATCATTTCTTCGACTTCGGCACGGAAGAGCGCGCTGGTAACGTAGGGATTTCCGGTGGCACCTTCAGGCCGGGGCGGTTCATTGCCGGTGATCCTGTGTTGATGCGGGTAAAGGCCGGTAATGATGCTGGCCAGAGACGGGCAGCAGAGGCTTACCGGCACGTAGCCACGAGTAAAGGTAACGCTCTGCGCAGCTAACTTGTCGATATGCGGCGTCCGAATATTGGGATGACCCATGAAGCTGTAGTCATTCCAGCACTGATCGTCAGAGAGGATG
>JAQCER010000653.1 GCA_027618625.1 Verrucomicrobiota bacterium | reverse complement strand
AGCGATCTCTGCGGGCAACAGCCAGTGGCTTCTGGGGATCACTCGGGTGGGGACCGATGCGGTGCCTGATCCGACTTGCAGCCGCTTGCGCCAGCGCAGGAATTTCCCAACGCTGCGATTGTGTCAGAAAACCAGTAAGTTACCCAGACGCCCCACGGTGTGACCTGATACTAAAATGCCCTGGTTCCACGGTAGAATTTGCTACGGAACACCCAGAATTGCCGGGCCATGATTGAAACCGTGCGATGATTGAAGGATTGTCAGCGTGCCGCTGAAGAGCTGCGGATCAAGAATCTGCGGCACACACACTTTCCGAAAGAAAAGTGGCGGAACGGACGGGACTCGAACCCGCGACCTCCGGCGTGACAGGCCGGCGCTCTAACCAACTGAGCTACCGCTCCAAACAGTCAAATGAATGACGGTTGAATCGAGAGCCCGAGACTAGGCTGAAACATCTGGGCTCGCAACTGTTTTTTCGATGGAAAAATGGGGCTTCTTCGCACGCAAAATCGAGCGCGCTTCCTACTACTTCTGAGCTCGGGAACCGGCGCTTTCGGTCTGCCCAGGAGCCCCAGCCCGCCCCGGTTTCTACTGCATCGCCCCGGCGCACCAAGGTACAGGCAGTTGTTCATCAACTATTATGTCCGCCTGCTTTCACCGGATTCTGCAGATCCCGATTGAGCGCATCGCGCCAATGCCGCGCCAGCTCCTATTCTCAGAGACTCGTTTCCGAGGCTCCCGAAGCTACTCTTTCTTCACGCGAAGGCGAACGTAAAGTGCTTCCGAAGCTGAGTGAGAGATTCGATAGGTGCGGACACTCGTGGTGCCGTCTGCGACGGGTGTGTCACTGAGCAGAGTGGCAGTGGCATCGGTCCAGCTGGCCAATTGGCTGCTGGATTCGATCAGGCGTGAGATGTCGGCGGCGGAGTTGTTAACGGTGAATGTAAAAAGAGATGCGTTACGGTTGGAAGGATCGATGACAAGGGTAATGTTTCCGGGTCCGGTCACGGGATCGTTATCTGAGGTGCCGAGTGCGTATTCCAGAAGAGCCGGGATACCGTCCGCGTCGTTGTCAGCATTGGGGTTGCCGGTGAATCCGAGTGTGGTTCCGATAGTTCCAGGCGAACCAAAGGGGTCGGTGCTAACCCTCCACAGGGTGGGATTGTCAGGGTTGGGGTTGGCTGCCGGGCTGATCAACTCGATGGTGAAGCCTGCATCAGCGTCGCCAACTGGCCATGGGGCCGCGTCCGAATAACTGAGTGAGGCGATGGTCGCGCCCCCTGCGGCTAGCACCGTGATCGTTTCCCCATTGTTGTCGAGTTTCCCGGTGAAGGTTCCGACAATTCTGGACTCGGGGGTCGCACCGTACCGGGTAAGAAAGGCCTCGCGATTGGCTGCGACGATCACGCTGCTCCCCGGTGCAATGGTCGTGCCGACATCGTCGGCGAACTGGATGCCGCCAGTGATGGTCACGCCACTAAGGTTCACTGCAGATGTGCCAATGTTCGTGAGTTCGATAAATTCGAAGTCGCTTCGCGAACCATGGCCAGCTTCGGTCTCATCTGCCGAGGGGGCTGGAGGTCTGAAGTTGATCTCAGAAACGACCAGATTGCCCGCGGCAGCGCGTTGGGTGCCCACCAGAAACGATGCCTGCATCAGGGCGCTCCAATCGTCGCCCAGCAGGGATCTGGCATTGACTGCGGAAGATGAGTCAAGAGTGACGGGGCCTGTGTAGACCAGCGCCGAGCGGGAAATTGTCTGATCCCTACCGCCGCTCAGGCGGACAGATTGATAGAAATCCGAACCGCCGCGGCTGCCGTTCAGCCCGATGATGGCCAGCACGTTGGTGCCCGCCCGCAGCGCCGGAAGTCCCGCGGAAGCAGTAAAGTCCTCGAACACCACGGCGCTTGCGTCGGAATGGCTCTCGGTGGCGGTCGAATTACCATCGACGTTGGCGGGAGCATTGGCGCGCGCAATCTCAACACCATTGATGAAGGCGACAAAGCCGTCGTCATACTTCGCCTGCAATTTCAGGAAATCGAGATCGTCGACCTGCGTCTGTGTCAGAGTGAACGGAATTCGCAAAAGGAGGGCAGCGCTTTTGGTCGACATCAGTGGCTGCAGATCAAACTCCACGAGGTCCGCGAAGCCGCCACCATTGGTCTCGAAGCCAACTGCTCCAGTGGTGGTTTGCCAGTCCGTGGATTCGACAAAATCGGGGCTCGTCCAGCGGATGCCATTCGCAGTGAAACCATCATCCGCACTGAGCGGAACTCGGAACGAACGGGGTGCGTTTTCTGGAAGGAGTTCCTGTTCGGTAGCCGAGGTATCGCCGAGGATCGGAAGCCGTGGGTCGCTGCCATCGAGAGTGTAATACACGGTTCCCCGGGGTGAGGTCATGGTGAGCTGGAAGCTGGCGGCGACTTCGCCCCCAACCTGATTGAACGTGGGAGCATCGACTTCCGGATACAGTTTGGCCCGGCGCAACTGGGTGACGAAAATCTCGGTGCGACGGGGGAACCAACTGGACTTGAGTCGATCGTATTCCCGCTTCCAGTCGGCAACGGTGCGAGGGGAAGAAGTGCGGTGCTGATCACCCCAGCGTGCGGACTCGGCAATGAGGATCAACGGATGGTCTTTGACAAATGCATCGTAACGGGCCGCGCAGGCGTCTTCGGTGAGTGCTCCTCCATTGAAGAGGGCACGATGCGCACGGTCTGCAAAGAGCATGCGGTATTCAAGGCTGTTGCGCAGTCCGGCGTGCGGCTGAGCTACACCGTCCGTGTTGCTGGTTTGATCCGTGCTGGTGCTGCCACCGATGAACAGCGTCCATTCAGCATCCCACATGAAGAACTTGTAGCCTTCACTGTCGGCTCCCTTCTCACGGCCACAGTAATAGTTGTTGCCGGGCCAGTCAGTATTGCCCATGTACCAGTTGACCAGCAGGTAATCGATGAAGTTTTCGGCATCGATGAAGCTCTCAAGGGCGGGGTCGTTGCTGCCGTCCGGTTTGCGCCCCATGACTTTGTAGAATGCAGCAGTGCGCTCTGCTTCTGTGTCGCCGCGGGAGATCGCAGTCGTCAGCCTAGTGAGGTCCCGCCACGGTGCGGTGCTGCCGCCATTGACCGCTCCGCCCGTGTTGATGCCATCCCAGTTCTCCTTAGGAACATCAAGGTAGGCTTCAGCGAAGCCTACATCGGGACGTTCGACAATGTTGTAAACACCCCAGTAGAAGCCGTTGATGTAGAGGTGAATGTTGCGTCCGTGTCCGGCAGGCTGGCCAAGAGCCAGCTGACTGCGGCGACCGAATTCGTCCCTGGCATACTGCGGTTGCCCACCCGCCCCGTCCCATTGCCAGCCATCATTGGCTTCCATGCGCA
>JAQCER010000652.1 GCA_027618625.1 Verrucomicrobiota bacterium | reverse complement strand
TCAGCCCGGCCCATGCCGGAAAACACGGTGACCGAAGGCGCCAGCTACACCACTCGGTGGGACACAATCCGCGATGTTGTCGGGGATGTCTCGTTTGGCGCTCGAATGCTGACATTGTTCGGTGACGGTGGCGGTCATGGGTACTGATCGATCCGGGTGTGTGATGCCGGGACCGATGATGGCAATGAATGGGCTGGAGTAAGTGTCGTAATTCTCCTAAAAAAGTGTGAAAATAATGGTAAAAGTGACCAAAATAGCCATTAAAGGACCTTTTCATTGACAGAGATCAGCGATCGCATGGAATAAAATTTTTAAGTATATTTACGAAGAATGTTTGTCTTGCAAATGCTGTAATTCTACAGTCATGCTCTTCCGGTTGAATGTTCCGTGGTTAGCTGTAGCGCTTTGGCTCGTCGTCAGGGCTGGAGGTGGGGCTGCTGGGGCGGAGGGTGTTGACAGTTCATCGGTGGCCCGTGATGCTTGGTTCGATTGCTTGGTCGTGGATGTCCACGACGGGGACACCTTGAGCTGTGTGGATGGCACACGTGTGCGTCTGCACGGCATTGATGCGCCAGAGCTCGATCATCCACTTGGGCCGATTTCGCGCGATTGGCTATCGGTGCGGCTCACCGGGGTCACTTTATGGTGCAACCAACGCGGCCAGAGCTATGGTCGCGTTGTGGCCATCTGCTACGACGGTGACTTCGACATTGCGGCGGCCAGTGTCGCGAGTGCCATGTCGCGCGATTGCCCGCCCTTCAGCGGCGGACTCTATACCTCCCTGGAGACGCTCGGGAACGAAGCTATTCCCGTCGCCGGCTTCTGCCGCTGACGGTATGACGGAGGACACAGCCCGTGATGCGACCTGAATCAGCCGGAGCACTCGCGCCGCTCTCGGCGGCCGCGCTGATATTCATCGTGCTTCTTGGCGGATGCGGCGGCGGCTCGCTGAACATCGCCCGTCTGGGTCAGCAGTCGTCCGGTGGGGGCGCTTCCTCCGTTGAGGCGATCGATTTCGAGGACATACGTCTGCCGAGCGACAGTGAGATTCTCTACAGCGACAGTCTGGTGTTCGGACAGGGCAGTGACTGGATTGGCCGCTTGGCCTTGAGAAGCCCTTTGGAAGAGGCGGAGCTGGTTGATTTCTTCCGCACCAATCTCGCTTTGATCGGATGGCAGGAACTTAGCGCGATGCGCTCGGCGACCAGCGTAATCGTGTTTGTCCGCGACGGCCGCATGCTCGCGCTTGAGATCGCCACAGGCAGCCTAGGAACATCGTCCGTGATAATCTTGGTTTCACCGATGTCTGGTGGCGGCGCACTCCCGTTTGCCGGGTAGGCCCCGGCCGCGGCTGGGACTCTAGGGGATTCCTGGCGCAACCGGTCGGCGCGTACCGACCATCTCGCAATTGTACAACATACGGAATATTGCGACATATCGAGACAAGGCCATTTGCTATGAAGTAACGCGAAGGGGGCGGACCTACGATCCACCAGAGCCCGCTTCCTTTCCCGGCCCGCTAAGGTGGGGTGAAGTCCTGTGAAGACGGGGCAAAATCCTCTCGGGGTTTCAACCTCCATTGACTCCGGGAGGACGTTGGGAAAGACAAGCCCCCCAAGGTTGTCTTTCTATGCTGCGACAGGAGGCTCCGATGCGCTCGTCGGGGCCTCCGATCGTTTTTTTTGATTTGGTTATTTTCGACGCCATTTCTTGGCGTCGTTCAGTTCATCAAGCGTTTGCTTGAGGCGGACTGTTCGGTGACGTTGCGACTGGACCGCTCCAAAAGATCTGTGATCCGCCTGGCGAGGTCGAGGGCGGATTCGCGGGAGAGCTGCAGGCGTGCCACCGGACGTCGTCTTCCAATTGCTTGGCCCTTCTCGTTTTTGAGGAACCAAGAGCACTGGCAGAACTCGATCCGAAGATCTGTTCCATTGTGCACGAGCGTTTCTACGAGGTCTATGACCTTCAACTCCACGCCCTCGTCGTCGTTGTAGATGGTTTCATTCTTGAGGCGGCTCATACTTGTGGTCCGTTTTCGTATCCAGCAAACATATTGTCAGGATGCGCTCGAGAATCGTTTTGGGGTGCGGGTGTTTGTCGGATTTTCCGGTCAGGTTTCAGTCAGAAACTACAACAAACGTATAATGCCAAGAAAGACGACAAATATTGACATATCGAGTTCGTTGGATGCAAAAAGATAGTAGCGCGTAACGGCGCGCTCATTCTCGAAAAACTGACCTGAGATAGGCCATGGCTGTTCTTTTTGTTGACGACGATGTGGACACGGTTGAGGAGCTGGTCGAACTCCTTCAGTTCCGTGGGCTCGCCGTGTACGGGGCCACAAGACCAGAGGATGCACTCCGCATGGTTCTCGCTGATCCTGAGATCGACAGCGTCGTGATTGACGTGCGAATGCCAGGGATGAGCGGTGTTGAACTAATTCGCCAGCTACAGGCGGTACTTCCCGAGGCACGCCCGATGCGGTTCTTTGTCGCCACCGGCCACGCGTACCGTTCGGACCTCGGATTGGGCGAAGATGGCATCTCGATCGATGGCTTCTTCACCAAGCCGCTCGACGTCAATGGACTGATCGCGGCTCTGACGGTAGCAACAAACCCGCGTTGGGTATCTCGATGAGGTCCTCGACGTTTTGGGCGGCAGCTATTGCCGCTGGTGGCCTGGGATGGCTGCTCAACATGTTGCCGCTGGATCTCGGCTGGGGCATGCACTTCCTGCTGGGCAACTGCTTGGCCTACTGTGGAATGCGCGCTTTCCGCACAACCGGCACGGTGTTGGCCGTCGCGTTGGCTAGCAGCCAGACGCTCATCCTCTGGGATCACCCCTGGGCGTGGGGTGTGTGGTCGCTCGAAGCACTGATCGTTGCGACTTTCGCCCGCCGCTCCAGCCCCGTCGTGACGATGACGCTCTTCTGGATTTTCCTGGGAGGGCCGCTCATCTTTCTCGCCTACTCAACCATTCTCGATCTGCCGCAGTCCAGCGCAATGCTCGTCGCACTGAAGCAGGCCTTCAATGCCTTGCTGGCGATTGCGATTGCCGAGATTGCCTATGTCACTCTCCTGTTGGCGAGCAGGAGAAAGCTTCGCGCAACACTGCCGCCGATTTCCGCGGAAGCCCTTGCGGTGGCCTGCGCCGTGGCGCTCGTTGCTGTGCCGTCCTGTGCTTATCTCTGGTTCGACTCCAACATCCGGGCGCGCGAGATCGAGGAACGACTGGAGTTTCGCGTTGCGAGTCGCTCGCAAACCTCGTCCCAATTCCTCGAATTGCTGCTCGCATATGAGCTCTATGGGGCTAGGCAAAGGTTGCGCCAGCGGCGCAAGCGGGCGCTCTGGCAACCGGCCGACAGGGTAGGGTCAGCGCCGGGTCG
>JAQCER010000651.1 GCA_027618625.1 Verrucomicrobiota bacterium | reverse complement strand
TGCCGCTGCGGTGGTCGCTGTGGTGCGGGAATGGGACGCTTTGTTGAAGGAATTGAACGAGTGGTATTCCGTCACACTGATTCGGTTCCATCAAAATACGAATGATCTGCAAGCCAAGGCCGCGAACGACAAAATGGACTCCGAGTGGCCGCTTTACATCGATCTGGCGACCAAAATGAAGCGGAAGTTGGCGCAGTCGCCCTTCCAAAGTGCCATCTCGGCAGCCACTGCGCCCGCCTTGATGGCCCTCTGGGAGTGCGACGTCCGCGCGTTTGATACCGCGATCACGGATGATCAGGCCAGGGAGGCAAAGCTGGGATCGGAATACACTGCGTTGACGGCCAGCGCGAAGTTTGAGTTTCAGGGCGAGTCTCTGACACTGTCGCAACTGGATGCCCATTCTGAAGATCCGAATCGCGACAAACGCTACGCTGCTGTGCGTGCAACCTCTGACTGGTTTTTCGAAAATTCTGCACAGCTGGATCGCATTTACGGCGACCAGGTCGTCGTGCGCCACGGCATGGCTCGAAAGCTTGGATTCGAGAATTTCGTCGAACTCGGATACCAACGGATGCGCCGCGTCGGTTACGGTGCGGATGAGGTTGCTGCCTTCAGGAGCGAAGTGTTGCGTGAAGTCGTTCCGCTGGCCGTTGAGCTTTCGCAACTCCAGGCGCAGAAGCTGGGCATCGCGAAAACCCAGTATTGGGACGAGGGAGTTCACAGCCTTCACGGGAACCCAAAGCCAGCGGGTGATCATGACTGGATGATCGAGCGGGCAGGGGAGATGTTTCAGAACATGGGGCATGGGCTGGATACTTTCTTCGATCTGATGAAGCGGCGGCAGACGATGGATCTGAAGTCGCGCGAAGGAAAAGCCCCCGGTGGATTCTGCGACTTCCTGCCTCGGTTTGGTTGCCCGTTCATCTTTGCGAATTTCAATGGGACACGCGGTGATGTCGACGTCTTCACTCACGAGATGGGCCACGCATTCCAGGCCTATTCCTCCCGGAATCAACCGTTCTGTGAACTCGTCTGGCCCACCACCGAGGCCTGTGAGATTCACTCCATGGGACTTGAGTTTCTGACCTGGCCGCAGATGGATCTCTTCTACGGCGCTGATGCAGCTGATGAACTCCGCCGCGTCCATCTGACCGCCTCGCTCATGTTCATGACCTATGGAGTGTCGATCGATGCGTTCCAGCACGACGTCTATTCGAACCCTGAGGCGACCCATGAAGAACGCAATGCAATGTGGCAGGCGATCGAACAGACTTTCCTGCCCTGGTACGACTACGGCGATCTTCCCAGTGAAAGTTCGGGGCGGCTGTGGCAGCAGAAGCGCCATGTCTACGACTGTCCGTTCTACTACATCGACTACGTCCTCGCCCTCACCTGCGCCTTGCAGTTCTGGCGTTGGTCACGGAACGAGCCCAAAGCTGCGCTCACCGCCTATGCGGAACTGTGCAAGCGCGGGGGATTGCTGCCGTTCGCTGAACTCGTGCAATCGGCAGGCCTGGTTTCCCCATTCTCAAAGGGCTGCCTCAAAGCCGTGATCGCTGATGCCCGGGAGTTCCTCATCACCGGTGCCAACGGCCCATCATAAGCAAAGTTGAGCAAAGTAGCTTGGGCTTCAGCCCAAATCCCGCAGCCCCAGCCAGGGCGGATCGGAGTCCGCCGCTCCTTGAAGATCACTCAGACTCAGCACCCGTCTCGAGGATCACCACGGGCGAACTCGGGCTGACGTATTCTCCAGGATGGCAAAGGATATCGAGTATCCTGCCCTTCATTGGAGCACGAATCGTGAGTCGTTCACTTTCTTCCACGGCAAGATTGAGGCGCAGTTCGGCGCTCTTCAATTCGGATTCGGCAAGCAGGGCGGCCGTCTTTGCCTGTCGGAGTTCCTTCTGTGCGTCTCGTACCACGGACTCGGGACTCAGCCCATTCTCGTTGGATTTCAGCGCATTTTCTGCTGGAGCTGTCGCTGCTTCTACAGCTTCCATCTTCAAGGCCAATGACTGCTGGGCATACATCAGTTCTTGTTTGATGAGCGCAATCTTCCCGTCCACATCTGATGGATCCAGTTGCAGAAGGATGTCGCCAGCGTTCACTTGTTGGCTCCGTTTTGCTGCGACGCTTTTGACGATGCCAGGGACAGGCGTCGCAACGCGAATCCGCGAGGCGGCTTGGGAGTCTTGTTGAGCCAGTTCGAGCCGCGCGCGGAGTGACTGAATAAGGATTTCAGCTTCCTTGTCCAATGTAGAGGAAAGTTGACTGACTGTCGATCTTCCTGAAATGAGATCAGGATGTTGGTCACCCAAGCCATTTTGCAGCAATTCTTCTACCTTGTTCATTGCTTCCAGACGATCGCCAAGGAATTTCTGTGTACGATCGTTTTTGATACCAAGGCCGAAAACCGCTTCTGAGATGCACTCGGCTCCCTTCAGGGGTTCCAAGACTGCCAGTTGTGATTGAATAACACTAGCATCCAATCCTGTGGGTGCCGCTGGCTGGGGTTGCACTTCACGAAAATCGAATCCACGAAGTGTCGAGAAACCGGTCGGATTTGCGTCCGAAGGTTCCAACAATGTGGTCGAGTCGGAGTTCGCTTCCTCATCAACTGGTGCCGGAGTAACATTCTCATCGTCCGCCTCCAACATCGCCAGGGGAACCACTAACATGCATGCCAAAAAGATTCCCGAAACAATCAATCCAATCGTTGGCCTCTGCCGATTCACAGAGGAATCTAGAACAGTGAGGATTCGCTTTTCAACAGTCCGTGCCCGTGCCATCGCCACGGCGGCGAGGGACGGGCTTGGTGCTGGATCCACTGCTGCGACAGTGTCCAGCAATGTCTTGGCGTAGTCGGAAGGACGGGTGCCAGATTCGATGACCATGTCATCCGTCGCCCGCTCGCTTTCGATGCCCAGACGCCAGGCTGCGATCCACACGAGTGGGTTGAACCAGTGAACGGCACAGGCCAGTTGGCTGATGCCTTGGGCAAGGCAATCGGCGCGGCGGATATGAGCGAGCTCATGCAGGAGGACGGTATCCAACTGCTCCCCGCTCCACTCTTTTGAGGCCTCGGGAAGCAGAATGCGCGGGCGAAATGTGCCCCAGGTCATCGGTATCGATCGCCGGAACGAAGTAAGCAGGATCACTTTGCTGGACAATCCAAGTTTGGCTTTTTGCCGGTTGAGCGAGTCGACCATTGGGCCGTCGTCGATGCGGGTGGATCGCGAGCCGAGCAATGAGACTCCCAGCCAGCTAGCCCCAAGCCTCGCTACTACAATCAGGCAGCCGAGAGCCCAAACGCCTGCGATCCAATTCGTGGCGTTCGGGAAGGTTGTTATGTCAGCCTTGGCTGCTTGGGGGACATCGTTGACAACGGCGG
>JAQCER010000650.1 GCA_027618625.1 Verrucomicrobiota bacterium | reverse complement strand
AAACCACACTGGGCAAGGCCATCACCCGCCTGCTTTCGCCGACCTCCGGCAGCATTGAATTCAACGGTCACGACATCACCCGCGCCGGCACACGAGAACTGCGCCCGCTCCGGCGCGACTTGCAGATGATCTTCCAGGATCCCGCGGAATCGCTGAACCCACGCCACACGGTGCGCGACATCCTGGAGGAACCATTCATCGTTCAGAAGATCGGCACCAGAGAGGAACGCCGGAAATGGGTGCTCGATCTGCTCGACAAAGTAGGCCTGGCAGCGAGCGCTACCGATCGATTCCCGTTCGAGTTCAGCGGTGGCCAACGCCAGCGCATCGGCATCGCGCGTGCGATCGCCTTAAAACCGAAACTCATCGTCTGCGATGAGCCGGTCTCCGCACTCGATGTTTCCGTGCAGAGTCAGGTATTGAATCTCCTGCTCGATCTGCAGCGCGACATGGGCCTCAGTTATCTGTTTATCGCCCATGGACTGAACGTCGTGAAGCACATGAGCGACCGTGTGGCCGTCATGTATCTTGGAAAAATTGTCGAACTCGCGCCCGCCACCGAACTCTACCGGAATCCGCGCCACGCTTATACAAAAGCACTGCTCGACGCGATACCCGTCGCCGATCCCGCCATGCGTCGCGAACGCCAGCTCCTGCGCGGGGACGTTCCATCACCGATCAATCCCCCAGCCGGCTGTGCCTTCGGTCATCGCATGAAACATCCCCAGTGGAAAGACAGCTGCGACATGGATCTCACGCTCAAGGAAATCGCTCCCGGGCATCTGGTGCAGCCTTGCCCGTGCTGCACGTGAACGTTCCTTCCGTCATCGGTCATCGCTGAGGTGGCTTGGCTTCGGCGACCAATGCGCCGTGCTCAGAACTCATTACCAGAATACTGAAGCGGCTTACCCGTTCCAGGTCGCTGGTGCTCAGGCTGGCATAGTCAAACTTTCCTCGTAGGTCGGTGTATCCGTCCTTGTAAAACTGAGGCGATCCGTCGATCTCGGCGTAGACTTTGACATATACTTTAGCCAGCGGTGTCGATTTTCCACCGGCCTCGGTCACCTGGAGCTGCCCGTAGTTCTGAGCCAACTGCACATCCAGTGTGTTCGAGTAATAGGTCTGAGCCTTTCTGATCCCGGCACCGACGATTTCGACGAGAACGTTCTGGCCTTTAAACTCATCGGACAAGCCGAACGAAATACTGCTGTTCGCGGGTTCAAGACTGATCTGATCGATGCGATTCGGTTTGATAATACTGAACCGCGCGCTCTCCGAGGAAACGAACGGATTGGTGCTGAAGAGAAATTCCAGATCCATCCGGTAGTAATTCACGGTCACGCCGGTAAGATTGCGGTAGAGCAATTCGACCCGGCTGTTTTCCACTTTGAACGAGAACCCAGGCTCAGTCGCGGCGAGTTGCGCCTGCTGCTGGTCGCGATCCTTGTCGTCAATCAGCTTCGAGCCACCGCCAGCGAGTTCGTCTAACTGCGCAGTAACCTCACGAAACACTTTTTGCCAGCGATCCACCGGGTAGTCGGCATACCGCTCCGCAATGGCGCGTGCCGTTCCAGTGTCCTCCAGGAAGAAGGCGGTGTAGGCCTTAAAGTAATCGTATTGCAGCTGAGTGGGCAACGCGTCTCGATTCACCTTGGCAAGGGCCGCCAGGCCCTCTTCAATGCGATCTTGCAGCAAAAGATAGTAGGCAAGCGTCATCTGATCGTCATTGTCCAAACTCCGTCGACAGGAAAAAATTCGCATCAGCTCGCGGTATTGCTCACGAAACCGATCATTGAGAATGTTCCGCGTGCCGCCCACTGCGTAGGAACGCGCATTCACCAGCGGACTGTATTCAAGGTGTTGGTAGTTCTTTCTCGCGACTGGATCGATGGTGACGATCGGAGCATCGAGATAGGCACCACACTGGGTCAGGAATTGATTTGCGTGCAGCAGAAACTGGCGCATTGGCTGAAGGACATTGTGATAGATTCCATAACTGAAGATCACGGAATCGTAGTGGTGCCTGTCGTCAAGAATGGCGATCACCTTACTGAAGAATGCGACATCCTCCCGGCAGCGCCAGGCGATCTTACCAAGGTCCGTCTGGCGAAGATTGTTCGCCGCGAGATACGCGACCACTTGCTCCTGCGTCCCCCACTGCGAAAGATAGGCCCATGAGTTGGTATTGACGTTGGACAACTCTTCCACAACCTTAAAGGTGAAGGGGGCAGCGAAGGCGACGACCTGCTCGGACTTTGACACATGAACAGGAAAGTGAGGAAACTCCCCAGCAGCGGGAAAATAGAAGAAATACTCCTGGGTGTGTGCTTGATAGGGCTCGAGACGAAGGGCCATGTTCGCGGTTTCTTTGCTGCCGTTGACAGGAATCGCTCCTGCAGGAATCTGCTGAATGAGATCGAGCCGCTGCGGCGATGACGTCGGATTGGTTACCACGATCTGACAGCCATAGACGACACCGGTAAGAAACTCGTCGGTCACGAATTTGTCCAGTCGCTCACCAATGGATTCAACATAACGATCGCCCTGACGGAAGAAATTCTGCCCGACGAGCAATTGGGTCGATTGCGCTGCCGCTGCGGATTCCTCGATTTCCCTGTGGAACAGGATTACTGGTGACTTCGGGGTCAATGTAAGACTGGCGTCTTTCACTTCCGTGCCCTTATCATCTGCATCAGCCTTGAAAGGAAGATCGAGAACAGAGAGCGCGAACATCATCTCCGTGAAATTGCGGGTAACTTCCGTGATGTGCCGGGAATAGAATGGCTGCTGGGGATCCCGTGACGCGAAGTCGTTCCAGAACTTGTTCACGGTCACCAGTTCCTGGTTCTGCTGCTCAATCGGCAAGTGGTAGTAATTGTTCTCCGCCCATTCCTGAGTATCCTCCAGCTTACGATAGAATTGCCGGATCTGCGGACGGGAGAGGCTATCTTTCTTATCCTGCTCCCTGATGCCGAGCCCCTCGGCTTCCACTTCGCTCAGCCTTCGATTCGACACGCCGCGGCCCCCTTTAAGCAATCGTGCATCCCCTTCAGCAGGAGACTCACCGTCTTGATCAGCGAGCGCCACGACCCCATCCCCAGCCACGGCGGTGGCAGCACTGACTTCAGGAGCAGCAGCGGGCATAGCCATAGTTTCACCCAGCTCATCATGCAAGCGGACAACGGATTCCTCTGCCTTCGCTTTCTTAGCTGCAGTCAGTCTGGAACGCAAACTGAAGTTGTTGGCACCCTTGTCGGCACCCTCATCCATTTCGGCAAATGACTCCAATGATGCCCCTGCCAGCCCCGCGTCAAAATTCTGCAAATCGAGCCGCAGCTCAGGCGGGAGCAAAGCCAACCAGTCGCTGATATCCCGGGCGATAGGTTCCTTTTG
>JAQCER010000649.1 GCA_027618625.1 Verrucomicrobiota bacterium | reverse complement strand
GAGAGCCAGCACCAGAGACGGTGGCACTCCAGGTGCAACAGAGCAGGAACCTGCCGCACCTGCTATCGTGATCAACGAAGTGGTCGCGGATGGTGGTGACTTTGTTGAGTTGTTCAATCGGAGCACAAGTGCCATCGATCTTGCTGGCTGGGGATTGAGTGATGACGGCGCAAATCCCAGGCGATTCCCCTTTCCTGCCGTAACCACACTAACACCGGGGGGGTACCTCGCTGTCTGGTGCGATAGTGAAGCCGGAGAAGGTCTGCACAGTGGTTTCGGCCTTGAACGCGAGGGCGAATCACTGTTCCTCAGCGATGTTTCTGGTGCTCGCGTCGATGCGCTTTCGTTCGGGATGCAGGTGAATGGACTGGCGCTGGGGCGGGATGGAAGTTTGTCTTCCCCGACGCCTGGTGCAGCCAATTCCGCTCCTGTTGAGCTTGCTTCGCAGTCACAGCTATCGATAAACGAATGGCTCGCGAATCCAGCTCCAGGTGGCGACGACTGGCTTGAACTTTACAACAGGAGCAGCACCGCGCCAGTTGCCCTTCATGGCCTGCTCATCGAGGCCGGCGATGCCACATTCCGCTACAGTGCCCGCTCCTTCCTTGCGCCTGGCGCACACCTCCAGCTATGGGCGGATCACGGAGCGGGCGCGGATCATCTCGACTTGCGTCTGCCGGCCGAGGGTGGATCTCTCACGCTCGCTGACCGAAATGGAAGCGAAATCGAAACCCTGACATTTGGTCAGCAGACCGAGAACGTATCGAGTGGACGTGTTCCCGACGGAGCAGGGACCATAACAACCTTTCCAACCAGCGGAAGCCCTGCAGGTTCGAACTACACCCATGCGAGCTCGCCAATCGCCCTGAACGAATTGCTGGCCGGTGCTGATGGGTGGGTCGAGTTGAAGAACAGCGGCAGTGCGGGCCTGCAGATCGACGGCTTCAGCATCGGGATCGATGATCGATTCTCCGCTCCGAAACCGTTGGCCGTCGGTCAAACCCTGCCAGCCGGTGGGCGGATAAAGCTCGATCTGGCAACCTTTGAGAAAGGCGGAGCGGTATTCCTCTATGATGCCGCTGGCCGGGAGATTGATCGGGTCGAGTTTGGCGCGCAGCCAGCGGGCATGAGCATTGGCCGGGCATCCGACTCTGGTGCTTTTCGGCTGTTGAGTGCGCCGACGCCAGCAGCAGCAAACGCGAACGCCGCACCACTGGGTTCCAGCTCTGCTCTGAAGATAAACGAGTGGCTGTCCAACGGCGATGGCAGCACCAGTGACTACATCGAGATCTTCAACCCAGGAGCCAGTGCTGTGCTGCTCGCAGGGCTGCGCTTGACGGACGATCTCTCGCAGACTGGCATCTCCCAGTTTGCCTTTCCGCCTCTGAGTTACGTCGGCGCAAATGGATTCGTGGCCCTCACTGCCGACAACTCACGTTCACGTGGTCACTTGCCTTTCAGCCTCGATGCATCAGGCGAGACATTGCGCCTCTATGCCGCTTCTGGAACGAACATCATTGACCAGGTCACCTGGGGAATTGAATCGGAAGGCGTCTCATCCGGTCGCGTCCCGAACGGAGGCACGACCACTCGACCGCTGACGTTCAAGTCGCCCGGTTCCTCCAATGAACTCGATCCCAATGCCGACAGCGATGCCGATGGAATCCCCGACTGGTGGGAAGTCACCAATGGCCTCAACTCAAATGATCAAACGGACGGCGCTCTCGACAGCGATGGTGATACCGCGACGAATCTGTTCGAGTATCTCAGCGGCACCGATCCCAATAATCGGGGAAGTCTGCTACGCTTCGATTCCATCACCAACACTCCCGGCGGATTCACGATTCAATTTACTGCCCAAGCAGAAATCAGCTACACAGTCGAGTTCGGCGACGACCTCGCTGATTCAAACTGGACGGCAATCGCAACCATCGCCCCGTCACCCTCCGTCCGCACAGAGACAGTGATCGACAGCACAATCGGTGACCAACCCGAACGCTTTTACCGGATCGTCGCCGAGCGCCCGGAGTAGAACCCACCCCGCTGTAAAGCTCGCTTGCGGCTCTTGCGAAACCTGCCCACATCGAAGTTATGGTTATAGATCTCTTGTAATGAATTGGTTATTGAAGGTCGGCGTGCAAATTTCAGGAGGTCGGTATTTGCGCTCTTGAGTGGATTTTGACTTGCCGCTTGTCCCATAGGAGTGTCCACCCTATGGAAGTCACCAATGGTAATGACCTCCAGCTTTACTGACAAAGTCCAAGCGAACGCGCGCATTCGTGCATGGCCGCTTGCCCGCGTGCTTGTGCAGCTGCTGCTCATTATGGGTGTCGTCAAAGTCTTCGCGATCGAAGAAAGGGTGGCATTTTTTGACTACTTCTGGCCGCTGTTGCCGATTGCTTTTGTTGCCCATTCGCTTCTGCCACTGGCGTTGCGATTGCCGTTTTTCGTGATCACTACGGTCGGGTTGGCTCTGTACATTTTTGGGGCAACCAGCGGCATCTGGTTCTTGCTGATTGCTCTTGCATTGATCGGGTTGTGCCACTTACAGATTTCGTTCAAGGCGCGCGTCGCCATTCTTGTAGCTGCAGCAGGTCTGCTTGCTGCGGTGCATGCGCGTTGGATTCCGGCGACTGACAAAATGAGTATCGTCATTCCGGCGCTGGGGGCGATCTTCATGTTCCGCCTGGCGGTGTACCTTTACGATCTGCAGCACGAGAAGAAACCGGTCGGCGTCTGGCAGCGTCTGGCTTATTTTTTCCTGCTGCCAAATCCGATTTTTACGCTGTTCCCAGTCGTCGACTACAAGACGTTCATCAAGACTTACTACGATCGCGATGCAGCCACCGTGTATCAGAAAGGAGTGTTGTGGATTGGACGGGGTGTCGTGCACTTTATCCTCTATCGTCTGGTCACCAATTACTTCAGTCCTCCGGCCAGCGAAGTTACCAGCATCAGTACGTTCGCAGTCTTCGTGGTGTCGAGCTATCTGATTTATCTGCGAATGTCAGGATTGTTCCATGTCATTGCTGGCATGCTCGTGCTTTTCGGATTCAATCTACCCGAGACACACCGCTTTTACCTGCTCGCTTCCGGATTCAACGACTACTGGCAGCGTATCAACATTTACTGGAAGGATCTCATGATGAAGCTGGTTTACTACCCGGTGTTCACTCGGGTCAAGGGTATGGGGCTCACGGCGGGAATGGTCATTGCCACTGCTGCCGTGTTTTTTGTCACCTGGATCACGCACGCATATCAGAGCTTCTGGATGCGCATGGATGCCAGGATGCCGATGCTTGAAGACCGGGATTCGTTTATTGTCGATGCCTTGTTCTGGGGTGCCTTTGGCGTGCTCGTCATCATCAATTCCCTGTTCACTTTGAAGCGTAAACCA
>JAQCER010000648.1 GCA_027618625.1 Verrucomicrobiota bacterium | reverse complement strand
CACGCACCTGCCATTCCTTCTTCGCGGGATTCGATTACAGTTACTGGTGAGCTGTCGGGAAAAGTGGCTACCGCCCGTGTACTCTACCGGCTCGACGGGCAGTCACGGTTCAAGGCAAGCGATCTCACTGCGGCGACAACGGATGCGGACAAAGAAACCTGGGCGGGTGCCATTCCTCCGCAGGGAGATGGATCTGTTATTGAATACCTGATCGAGGCCACTTCTGAGGACGGCAGTGTGCGGCGATGGCCGGAGTTGATGCTGGGGAATGGGCGGGATCCACTCACATCCTCAGTACCCGGACGGCAGGCTCTTTGCCTGCTGCATGTGGACGATGGATTCAGTGACGCAGCAATCGTCAGGGGCGAGCAGAGTCCTGCCTACAAGATCCTCATGCCGCGCAGTGAAATCGCGTTGATGCGATCGATAGCTGGACGTTCGAATAACAATGCGGTCTACAACAATCGATTCAGCGGTACCTTCATCAGCGTCGATCCCAGTGGCACAAGAGCGCGTCACCTGTGCAGCATGCGCATGCGCGGCAATGGCACCCGCTCGGCATTTCCGCCTGGGTTTCGCGTAACGTTCCCGGCGGACGACCTGTGGAAAGGGGTTCAGAACATCAATTTGAACAGCCAGCACACCCATTCCCAAGTGCTGGGGTCCGCCATCCATCAGGTCATGGGATTTCCCGCCGCGCGTGCTACTGCGGTGACGCTCACCATGAATGGAGAAGACTGGACGAGCTCCGGGTTGCCTCAGTTCGGGCACTATACCTGCAATGAAGTGCTCGACAGTGATTACATCGACGATCACTTTCCCACGGAGTCCATTGGCAACCTTTATCGCGGTGTAGGGCAGGCCAATCTCAACTATTCTGGAGATCAGGTAAGCAACTACCGCACCTACTATCGCAAACGAAACAATGCATCGCTGGACGATTACTCCGATGTGATTCAGCTGTGCAAAATGCTCGATCGCGACAACGAAACGGCGCTCACGGATGCACAGTTTCTGGCCGAAGTAGAACAGATCGTCGACGTTGACCAATGGATGCGCTACTTTGCGCTGGATACGTTGCTGTGTAATCTGGAGGGTGGATTTCCAACCGGGCGCGGCGACGACTACGCGATGTTTCGAGGGGGTGATGGCAGGTTCCGATTGCTTCCATATGATCTCGACTCCATTCTTGGCAGGGGAGATCCTCAGGAAGAATTGACCAAGAGCATTTTTTCCTACGGGAGCACACCGGGCCTACGCAGGTTGTTCAAGAATCCGGAAGTAGTGCGGAGGTATTTCCATCACATCCGCGACTTCATCAATACCAGCTACCGGCCCGAAGTCCTGAACCGCATTGTTGATGATGTGTTAGGATCCTGGGTTCCTGAGTCGG
The DNA here is from genome assembly GCA_027618625.1 of Verrucomicrobiota bacterium. Taxonomy (GTDB): domain Bacteria; phylum Verrucomicrobiota; class Verrucomicrobiia; order Verrucomicrobiales; family DEV007; genus JAGROY01. The sequence continues at coordinate 2,011 of JAQCER010000648.1, read as the reverse complement.
AGATCGAAGAAATCAAAGCGTTCATTCCACGGCGGATCGCTGCTGTGAAGAGCCAGATTGACGGTTACACAGTTGCGGGAACGACGCTTGAGTTCGCAGGCGGATTTCATCGCACTAAGCGTCCTGATTATTTGCTCTACGGACGGTTCGAACCGGCAGAGGTGGTCGGTGTGCGGATCAATGGGCGGGCGCCCACGAGTATCGACTTGCGGGCGGGAACGTGGATGCTCCGCATTACCGCCGACAAACCACTGGTATCACCCGGCATCACGCCTGTGGTGATCGAAATGATGGGCGGTGAGGGCACCGTGGTGGATCACCTAACACTTCAGGTTTGGTATGATACGGGAGTAATGACCGAGGTCTCCGGTGAACTCTCTGGAAATACTCTCTGGGATGCCGCGAGTGGGCCTTATCTGGTAAAAGGGGACCTCAGTGTGCCGAACGGCAGCACCTTGAACATCCAGGAAGGGACGACGATCTTTTTTGCCGCACAAGCTGGATTGCGGATCGCGGGAACGCTCAACGTCACGGGGAGCGCGACCCATCCGGTGCGTTTTACATCACCTGTCGGTGCCGATGGGAGGTGGAGTGGCATCCGGTTTGACGCGGGATCAAAAGGAAACCGGATAGTGTATGCAGAGATCGATGGAGCGGACGACATGGAAGGGATTGTCAAAGCCCAGGAGGCGACGCTGACGCTCGACCACGTACGGTTTGGTCGCAGTGACAGTCTGGGATTGGCAGTTGAACGAACTGCACTTGAGCTGACCGATTGTAACTTTGCTGGTGGACCTGGCTTTGTGAGGGCGGTTGGCGGCAGTGCGATGATCGAAAACTGTGAATTTGGCGAAGTCACGGGAGACTGGGCACTTCAGCTGAATGATGAGCCGAAGGGCGTGGTCACGATTCTCGGAAACCGTTTCCATGGGGCCGGGGCGAAGGGTGCACTCTACCTGGGTCGAAGCGCCCTCGTGTTGGCGAACCTTTTCAGTCGATCATCTTCCGGAAGGGAAGCGGCCATCGCAGTGGGTAGTCCGGTCGAAGTGGTGGTTGCAGGCAACGGTTTCCTCGGTTGGGATTCGCCAGTGGCGGCCACCGACGTGGCGATGGTGCAATTTGAACAGAATCGCTGTCGCTTCGCTGGTGAGCGGGCGGCCCAATCGATGCAGGGAGCAAAACGATTTTCGGACAATGTCATTCCAGGTGGGGAGTCGCCCGTCGTCTTCGCGCAGCCTGATTCGGCTTGGTTGACCTCCGGGAAGCGGGGCGACTGGAAATTGCTGGCACTCGCTGGTGAGGATGCGGACGCAAGGATCAATCTGCTGGCCGTCAGTGGCACTCCTCCGATGGGCATGTCCGCACCAGGCGAGCGGCCGATCAGCTTTCGCTATCCGGGAGCCGCCAGCTTTCGGAACCTCAGAAGTGGAGGTTCCCAAGTTGCTGAGGATTCCACGGCGGTATTTAGCAGTGACGGAAGCAGCCCCGTCGACCTTGAGATTACGTTGCTATCAGGGAAGGTATTGACGGTTCCAAATGCGGCGCAATGGCAGGCCATCCCGGGGCACATCGATGTGATGATCAATGAAGTCGTGGCGACCGATGAGGACGCGATCGAATTCTACAACTATGGAGTTACAGAAGTGGAACTCAGCGGCTTCCAACTGACCGACGATCGCGAGAAGCCCGACAAGTTTGTGTTTCCAAAGGGATCCGTGATTCGCGCGCGAGAGTATCTCATTGTCGAACTGGGGCGAAAGAATCCCGCAACTGAAGTGCTGGCGGCAGACTTTGGGCTCAGCGCCGATGGTGAAGAAATACTATTGCTAAAACCAGGGCAAGGCAGCGGTGAGGAACCCGTCGATACCGTGCAGTTCGGCCCGCAAGTCCCGGGATATTCCGTGGGTCGTATAGGCGATCGCTGGAAGCTATGCACTCCCACGATCGGCTCCGCAAACGTTGCGACCGCTGTGGCAGATGCGCGCTCAGTACGACTTTCCGAGTGGCTGGG
>JAQCER010000647.1 GCA_027618625.1 Verrucomicrobiota bacterium | reverse complement strand
GCGCAGGACGATCGGTCCGAGATTGAGCGGAAGGCAGCCGACAGCTTTGGCCGCATCGATCTCAGCGGCCGTGAAGTCGCCCTCTGGACCGATGAGAACGATCGCACTCTGGCGGCGACCGCTCTCGCCTTCAACTTCACTGAGCAATGATCGCAAATCCCGCGCGTCTGGCTGAAGGGACGCTATCAGTTTGAGATCGTAGGACATCAGCCGGTCGGCGAAAAATTCCGCCGGGGTCTGTGGAATGGTCACCTCTGGCAGCCAATTCTGGCCGCTTTGTTTGCAGGCTTCGAGCGCTACGCGGCTCCATTTTTCCCGCTTGTTCGCCGCTTCTCGGGCATCGATCCTGACAATCGTACGATCGGTGATGAGTGGATGCACAGCAGCAGCTCCCAGCTCGGTAGCCTTCTGCACGATGAGTTCCATGTTCTTCCCCTTTGGAATCGCCTGGCCGATGGCAATTTTTGCTGCGAGAGTTTCTGAAGTTTCAACCGCAATCGATTTCAACTGCACGCGTTCGCGCTGAACATCAACGATCTCCGCTGTGGCTTCGACTCCCCGGCCATTGAACACAGTCACCCGCTCGCCCATCTTCATGCGCAGAACATGCGCCAGATGATGAGCTTCGTCAGCCGTCAGCGAGAGTTCCTCAAGATTCCAGTCAGCAGGAGGAATGTAGAAGCGCGGCATCGTGCGTGCCTATTTGAAGAAGCGCTTCGCCTTTTCGAGGAATGACTCAGAGATGGGGCGGTTGCGATCACCGAGCGACTCTGCGAATCCTTCGAGCAGCTCTTTTTGCTTGCGATTGAGTTTCGTCGGCACTTCCACCTGCACCCGCACCATGAGGTCACCATTGCGCGCGCCGTTGAGCTGCGGCATCCCCTTGTCCTTCAGGCGGAAAAGCGTGCCGTTCTGTGTGCCTTCCGGCACCCGGATGGAAGCCTTGCCATTCAGAGTGGGCACCACGAGTTCGCCACCTACTGTTGCGGTGGCAAAGGAAACGGGCACTTCGCAATAGAGGTCGTTCTCATCGCGCTCGAAGATTTCGTGTTCGCGCACGTGGATGACGACGAAGAGATCGCCAGCTGGACCGCCGCGCATCCCTGCGTCGCCATTGCCGCTGGAGCGAAGCCTGGATCCTTCGCTGATGCCAGCGGGAATCTTGAGCTTGATACGCTCGCGTTTGTCTGTGCGACCAGCACCATTGCACTCGCGGCAAGGGTCCGAGATCATTTGTCCGGATCCGCCGCACTGCGGGCAAGTCTGCTGCACTTGGAAAAAGCCGCGCGATGAAATCACCTGACCGTGACCGCCGCAGGTGGAACACGACTTTGTGCCGCCACCGCTGGCTGAGCCTGAGCCGTTGCAGCCGGAACAGGCGGATGACTTCTCCAGCTCCAGTTCTTTCTCGGTACCGAATGCAGCCTCTTCGAGGGTGATCTGCAAATCGTAACGCAGGTCGGAACCGCGACGCTTCATCGAACGACCACCGCCACTGCCACTGCCGCCACTGCCGAAGAAGTCGCCGAAGATACCGCTCCCGCCTCCTCCCCCGCCGAAGACTTCGCGAAAGATATCGAATGGATCGACGCCGGCACCGCCCCCTGACGATCCCATGCCCTGTGAAAATGCCGCGTGCCCATAGCGATCGTAAGCGGCGCGCTTGTCATCGCTGGAGAGAACCTCATAGGCCTCACCGAGCTCTTTGAATTTTTCCTCGGCACTGGCATCGTCCGGATTCTTGTCTGGATGATACTTGACCGCCAATTTGCGGTAAGCCTTTTTGATCTCGGCAGCATCCGCATTGCGATTGATGCCCAGCACTTCGTAGTAATCACGCTTTCCAGCCATAGGAGAATGTCAGGGTCAAGCGTTGGGTTCTTCTGTTGCCGGGCCGGTCGATACGCGCACGCCAGCGGGGCGCAGGAGCCGTTCATGCAGCCGATAGCCTCTGCGAACCTGGCCGACGACATATCCATCTGGAACCTCGTCGCTGGGTTCCTGCGCCACGGCCTCGTGCACATTCGGATCAAAGGGCTCACCGACAGCGGGAATGGTTTCGACTCCCTGCTCAGTGAGAAAGTCCTGAATCTGCTTAAGCACCATGCCCATTCCGAGATAAATGCTGGATCCCTCATCAGACTTGGCAGCCATCAGGCCAAATTCAAAATTGTCGAGGATCGGCAGCAACGACTGCAGCAAATCAGCGTTGGAATAGCGCGCGGTATCGGCACGCTCGCGGGCCATGCGCTTGCGATAATTCTCGAGTTCCGCCTTTGTGCGCAAGGCAATGTCTTTCCAGGTGAATGCTTCCTGCTGCGCGGCAGCCAATGGATCAAGCGGTTCCTGTGCTTCCACTTCGACGGGAACAGAGGCACCTTCGCCCGCATCAGGGATCACCTCCAGCCCATCAGTCAGTTGTTGATTATCAGTATTTTGTTCAGCTTCACTCATATCGGTAAGGAGGCGAATTCAGCCTCATCATGTCTTAAGAAAAATCTGGCGACTATTTACCGCGTTTTCAGCTGCAATCAAGGGCTGTCCCCCGGTTTTCCAACGGGTTTCATCCACATGCGGGCAGAAATCAGGGCATCACTCTACTTGGACTGCCGGAAATGCTTCCTGAATGAGGAAGCGCGCCAGATTCTCGCCTTCGCTGCGGAGATAGTTCTCAAGCGATGTCAGGTCTAACGATTGAAGATAGTTCACGGGCGACGGCACATTTCCCACGAGCTCGAGATCGAAGCCAAGGTCGCTGCTGTCTGGAAGGGCCTGGTGCACCTCGACTGCGACGACATTACGGCCTCTGACGAGTGGCTGCACCGGCACCGCGAACTCCCAGTAGCGAGTCTCATTGGACAGATTGACGGTATGCAATGCCAGCGTTGCTTCCGTGATCTCGCCATCCGGCATGTTGTCGCGCACGACTTCCGTCCCATTGAGGAAGATGCGGGCTCCATCATCGCGCAGCAAACTCACGCGGAGGGAACTGATCTGCTCAGGGCTTTCGACGTAAAAGGAGTGGCGAAAGTAGAAACTGAGGTAACTCGAGGCACGACTGTTGCCACTGGAATTGCGCAGGATTTTCGTCGCGATGTGCTCGTCGCTGAATCCGAGAACGCCGGGGCCGGACGGCCAGTCCTGATCATTGTAATCAACCGCCGCCCAATCATCGCTCGGGTAGTTGAACTGCCAGGTCCAACCGGATTTCTTACTGATCAGCGGCACTGGAATTTCCAATTGGCCACGCTCTTTCTCCCATTGGAAAAGCCTGTTGCGAGTCATGTCCCAACGCGATCCTCCGGCAGGTTCACGACTGGGATTCAATCTGACATAGATCAGCAGCGCGGAGCGCATCGCGTCGACCGCTCGCGTGAGATCGCCGGCATCGGATTCCTGTGAGGC
>JAQCER010000646.1 GCA_027618625.1 Verrucomicrobiota bacterium | reverse complement strand
CCCCGTCGCTTCCAATGACAAGTCGGCTCCTGAGCCGGAGGTGATCGCTGAGAACGAAAAAGAAAAAGAAGGCGTTGATCCCACTGAGAAGGCGGCGCCATCGATCGCAAAGAACGGCAGTGCAGTCGACCTGTCGGCGGACGCGGGCGGGCTGGCCCGACCAGTTCCGGAATCTGCTCCGGAGGCATCGCCATCTCTTCCTGTTGCTAAACGAATCGCTGGAAAGAAAGGACTCGTCCGTAGTCCATTCGGCAGCGAAGGGCAATTGGTTGATGTTACAGGCAAGAGCCCCGGATCACAGGTGTTGTGTCCCTTTACTGGCAAGCCATTCATCGTTCCCAAGTAAGCTCGGGGTAGGGCAGGGCCTTGCAGCCCCTTGTCCGTTTTGCCCCTTTAGAACCGCCTGCCTGCAGTCTGGCGGATGGCTTGCCGCACTCTTCCTGCAGTGCTATCCTACTCACGGGTTACGCGGTAGTAGCGAACGCGCACATTCGGCGGGAGGGGTTCGACCTTATTGAAGGTCTGTCCACTGTTGACGCCGTCCGGTAGCGGTTGCCAGTGTTGCAGGTCATCGGAAGATTCGACGGCGTAGGAGCCTTGTGCTTCGGGGGCGGTGAAGCGGATGGCGACGGTGCCGTCTGGCAGTGGCCTGGCGGTGAGGTCATCGATGTGCAGACGCTCATTGCTGGTGCTGGCTGCGGAGTTCGCGGCGCCGGGTGTGAGTGGCGCGAGGGTTGTGCGATTACCGCTCTCTTGAAGCTCCAGTCCGAACACGAGGTCGGCGCTGTTGAGTACCGACTGATGGACTTCAGCAGCGATGGTGTTCCAGCCTGGAACAAAGAGTCCTGCATCGACGGCGAATGGGCCTTCGAGCTTTGCGTCACCCACGGATGGACGAGCAAAGGTTTGATCGGACACCGGGCCTTCGCCCAGTCGCAGTCGCGTTGCTTCCACGCCATTGACATAGACAATGGCACCATCGTCGACCAGTGTGTGCAGCACGAACTCAACGCCGGTGGGATCGGCTGTGATGTTGATGCTCGTGCGGAAGTAGTAACTGGCTTTGCCCAGCGTCAATGGTGTGCCGATGGGCGTTGGCAGTAGTGCCTTGCTGGCGCCAAGTAATCCTTTGCCCTCCGGCCAGGCTGCATCATCAAAGCCCGGTCCGGCCCATCCCTGCGGCGGTTCCCCGTTTTGAAAGTAACGCCAGTCTCCGTCCATCGCGACCAGTGGGCCTGCGGTGTCGGATGCTGCGACTGCGATCCAGTTCTCCGCTATGGAATTGTCCGCGCCCGGTGCGACGAGCTGGAGGGACGAGCCATTGCCCAAGGCTGCCTCTTGCGCTGGTGAACCGCTCAGAAAGACCGCGCGATCCATCAATTCCTCAACGCCGGCCTCACCGTTTCGTGTCAACGTCAGGGTTCCTTCAGCTGATTGCAGGCTCTGGTCGAATGTTGACGCCACCGGAACATTGGAACCGTACAGGCGGGCGATCACCGCCGCATCAAGTGCCACCAGTGCATACGCATTCGGGGCAATGACCGTGCCCTTGGGAAATGTCAGCCCGATCTCTGGAATGCGCCAGCCACTTAGATCGTAGGCGGTTGTGCTCGATCGGTTGTGGAGTTCGACATACTCCGCGTCCGGCACGTCGGCAGGTTGAAACATGATCTCGTTGAAAATGATTCGGTCTGCCACGGGCTCAACCGCTCCGGTGACGTTGATCGTCAGCGTCCGCAGTGCATTGCTCACTTCGTTGCCGTTGCGGTCGACTCCGGCAAGGCGCAGCGTGTTGGTGCCCGGCTCAAGGAAGATGCGTGCTTTCCATGCGTTGGTGTCCATCCACCGGACTCCGATAGCTGTGCCGTTGGCCTGAAGATCCGCCACCTGCACCGGTGCGGTGCCGGACAACTCCAGCAGATTCCCCAATTGCTCAATCGAGTTCCCTGGAATGCTGTCGATGACAAAGGGAACATCCATCACCGGTGCCAACTGGCGTAACAGGAAATCGCGTCGCACATTGACCCAATCCGGTAGGGAAAGCCCGGACTCGCCGCTGCGGGATGTCGGCGCGGTGACGCGCACTCCAGCAGCCGACAGCGCCTCGAATTTCGCTTCCGTGTAGGCCTGCACGACATCTTTTTGAAAAAAACCTTGCACCGACTCATGCAGCGCCTGCCAGTAGTGGCGGACGAAGATCGCGTCGCGCTCGAAGTTGCGTGCCTGCGTCTCGCCGCCGGAAAACAGCGCCGCGCTGGTCGGATCGTTGAAGACTCCGAGTCCGACATCAAAGTCCCAGCTCATGAGTGACCAGCGGCCGTCAGTCGGCTTGTAGTGAAAGGTGTTCTTGGCTCCACCGTTGCCGAAGCTGTCCCAGTTCGAGGCGAGATCATTAACCACGAATGTGCGCAGCCAGTTCTCCACATCGACCAGCGATTCCACTGCCTCGCGCCATGCTGGCGAGGCCGGATCAAGATTCACCGCATCGATCAACTCGAACAATGGAGCGAAATTGCTGGCCGATTGATCCACTGCCCGCGGACGCCAGTTCCAGCGGTAGCGTGCTGGCTTCTTCGTTCCATTATCGGTGGTGAAGATCGCCAGGCTGTTCACTGATGCCGGATCGATCCGGGCACCGTTGTCATCGAACTCGTGCCAATAGTCGCCCTTGTAGAGTTGTCCTGTGGTTTTGTCAGGAAAATACTCCGCGATCAGTTCCGCGCCGGGTTGCTGCACATCTTCGTAGATGGAATTCGAATTCGTGCCCCAGGCGGCGCGCGATCGATTACCGATTCCATTGACGAAGACGTGGACGTAACGCCGGTAGTTGCTGGGCAGGCCGAGGCGATCGGCAAACCAGTACATCAACTGCTCGCGCTGCGCGGTTGGGTCGCGCACGGGGAAATCGAGCGTCAATTGTTTCACTCCGAGGAAGTGCTCGTCGCTGGGAAATTCGATATCGTAGCCGCAAATGCGACCGACCGGTGAATCGTAACCCGGGCTGGTGAACGCGCTGCCGCTGAACCACGAACTCGCCGTGTAAATGACGCGGTGGCCAGCACCGACGAATGTCACTGGCAGCCGTTCATTACTCATCTTTTCCCGGGCGCGCCAGGCATTCACGGTGGCCTGCGTCATCCAGATTCGGTAGGTGCCAAGGCGTTCGGTCTCATAGTCGCCGTCGCCGAAAAGGATGAGCGCCTCGCGGGTTGGCGCATCCGCCGGGAATGTTGAAGTGCCTGGCGCCGCAGCGTGCGCGTCGGCAGCTTCAATGGTGAACGCTGCCAACTTGCGCGATGCTTGACCAGGAATTGTTGCTTCGTAGTTGCCATTGCCGATGGGAGTCATCTCCACCGAGGTGATGCTGGTGGAGGGATCGATGCGGTAGTTAAGCGTCACGCGTGCGA
>JAQCER010000645.1 GCA_027618625.1 Verrucomicrobiota bacterium | reverse complement strand
CAAAGGAGTAGAGAACGACAGCCCAGCTGAGAAACACCAGCAGTTCAGGCACGTTGGTAATCGGACACCTCCCGAGCAGCTGACCTCGCAGATAAAGAAAACTTCCCTGCAAAAGAAATCCACTGCCCATAAACACCAGTGTCATCCGCGACCTGGTGGCGTTGTCTGACCGCAGGGTCAGAAACGCATAAATGAAGCCGACGAGGAAACACAACGTCGACAGCAAAAGAAGCACTCGGCCATTTCCTTCCATCTGGCTACCCCTCTGGCACCGTGCCAGCACCAGCGCAACTCCAAACCACACTCTGGCCAGCTCCGTTTTCAACGAGATCTGCCGCTGTCATAGAGAATCCTTCAGCGGTCTGTTCTTTCGGGCTTCCAGATATTCCTGCGCCTCCGCCTCCTCAGACGGCGAGAACTCGCCGTCCCGATCGTGGTCAAACTTTTCCAGCAAGGCGCTTCGCAACCCTTTCAGCACGGGCTGGCTGGCATCGCGCTCCCTGAGCCTGCCTAGCTCCTCGGGCGTGGGTGCGGGCCTCGGCGGCCTCAGCGCCTCCCTTTTCGCAACGTAATCCTTGAATTCATCCTTGCTCAAGTGCCCGTCACCATCAGTATCTCCACCAACGATGACGGGCGACGGACTTTCACTTCCGATCTCTGGCGCTGGATCGGTAACCGTGTCGATTTCTTCGACCAGTGGCAGTGATTTAGTCGCATCTTCCTTCTTCTCAGCGGCAGGCGCCGTTGCGGAAGTTTCGAATTCCTTCCCACAGCCCGACAGCGCGACGCCCATCATTACGACGCCAACCCAGGCACCCGAGCGGCAAAACCGCCTCTTGTGACTGCAACTTTTCGCTTTTTTTCGTTCAAAATGCCCCATTCCAGTGATCCAAACCTAGCCCCTTCCCGACGGCAAAATCCACCGAAAACACCGAAGGAACAGCGATTGACCACAATTCGGGCAAAACTTCGCCAAGATCTGGCACAATAATCGATCGACAAACCGCTTCATATTCATAGAGAACTGACCAAAACGAAGAAGTTTTCAGTAAATGAGCAATTAAGTCTTGTAAATATTCTAGAAATTTTGGTAAAAAAGGGTAAATTTATGAGAAAAAGTTTGACGACAGAGCCAGTATACGCTTCAACAGGGGTTCGTTTCGAAGAGAAATGGCGGGGTTCGGAATTTGTAGTGGAGTCATGCCGTCTTACAGGAAATGAACAATTGGAGACAGCGTCGACATTCGATGGGCAACCCGTTTCCAAACGACTCCACACAACTCGATCCAACTCCAGACGCACCCCTTTCCCAGATTCACCGATTCTCTCCGGCCTTTACCTCACACCATTCCCCATCTGCGTTTAGCAGGAGGACGTATCTGAACGAGGAAACTCTCTCTCCCAAAACCGATAACAAGCTAACAAAAGGAAACAAGACAATGGCTAACCTCGAACTAGACGGAGGCATCAAAATCTACCTCCGGGAAATTGGCAAGACTGCCTTGCTGACTCCCGAAGAGGAAGTGCAGCTTGCCGACCGTATTAAAAACGGCGACATGGAAGCGCGCGCTCACATGATTAAGGCGAACCTTCGTCTGGTTGTGAAGATCGCGCAGGACTACGCCAACTACGGCCTTCCCCTTCTGGATCTCATCTCAGAGGGCAACATAGGCCTCATGAAAGCAGTAGAGCGCTTCGACCCGAACAAGGGCGGCAAGCTCTCCACATATGCAGCTTGGTGGATTAAGCAGTCCATCAAGCGTGCACTCGCCAACCAGAGCAAGACGATCCGCCTGCCCGTCCACATGGTCGACAAGATCTCCAAGATGCGTCGCGTAGCGATGAGCATGAGTGAGGAACTTGGCCGCGAACCGACCGACGACGAATTGTCAGAGGAAATCGGCATCGATCGCTCGAAGCTGGCTCAACTCAAAGCCGCCTCACTGCGTCCGGCATCGCTCGATGCTCCGATCAGTGATGATGACAACACCGAGTTTGGTGAGATCATCGGCGACGACCGTGCGCAGACTCCGCTGGAGTTGCTCAGTCACCGCAACATGCACGACCAGCTCGATGGTCTGCTCGACGTCCTCGACGACCGCGAACGCAAAATCATTGATGCCCGATTTGGCCTCAACGGAGAAAGACCGAAGACGCTGGAAGAAGTCGGTCAGGAATTTGGCGTGACCCGGGAGCGGATTCGCCAGCTTCAGAACATCGCCCTGAAGAAGTTGCGCCGCGCCCTTCAGAAAAAAGAAGATCCAGGCCCACGGCCGGCTCGCACGGTCAGTCCACGCGGACGCAAGTCAAAGCAGGCGGCGATGGTTTCCTGAGATCTCGACACAGATTAAATTTGCCGGAACCGGCGTGGGATTAGTTCAGTCCCGCGCCGGTTTTTTCTTGAGGCGTTTGAGGCGAATTGCGCAACGGAACGGCGGTTCGTTGTCAGTGGAACCCACGGTGTTACTCAACCTCCATACAGCCGCTACTCCCGCACTACTACCATACCATAGGCGTCGATCGCGGTAACCGAGACCGCCTGCGGGGTTCCAGCAAGCTGCAGCTGAGTCTGCTATCGTCCAGTTGAGGGCAGCAAGCGTCGCTGTGCTGTTTCACCTCCGTTTTGAAAAAATCGTTCAACATCAGCTCTTCAGCTCCAAGGCTCGCGGTGAACGATGGAGAAGTCAGGGGCCATGATCCCGAAAACAGCGTTGAATGCAGCCTATTGAGCGAAATAGTCGCGACTGGCCTCATCACCCCAGCCAGCTATCGATATTGTCAGCCACGAACCGATCATCGTGAAGATTTGGGTAAGCCTTGATCACCCGATCGATCTCCTCCGCCTGCCCGGGCGAGAGGGTTTCCGCCGGATTCAGACATCGGATTGACGGCACTAGGCGCTGCCTGCGCAACACTTCCATGATCCCAGGGATGCAGCCGGAAAAACCGTTCGCTGAGTCAAAAATCGCTGCGTTGGCATCCGTCAAATGCACATTGTATTCCAGCCATCCGCGATCGATACAGGGCCCGTCGCCTTCTCTTTTGATTTTTTCCAGCAGCTGCACCGCACGGCTGGTCCACACCCCCCATTGCCCTAACAATCCACCAACAATGCGTCGTGTCACCTGCCCGTCCGGCCCTCGATAAGAAAACGGCGTGATCAGATCCGCAACGATGTTGTCATCATTTCCGGTGTAAAGAGCGATATCTGCCCTTCCAGCATCGATCACTGCCCTCACCACATCCCACGTTTGATAACGATTGAACGGGGCCATCTTGATCGCCACCACATTGGGAATCTCCGCAAAAGCACGCCAGAATGCGTAGGGGAAAATGCGCCCTCCAACCGCCGGCTGCAGGTAGAAACCGACGATAGGAATCGCCTCCGCCAAGCGGCGACAATGTTGG
>JAQCER010000644.1 GCA_027618625.1 Verrucomicrobiota bacterium | reverse complement strand
CCTGGCAAAAAGTAAAATCCCTCGGGTGAACCCCCTCCGTGCAAAAATCCGCCGTTGCTCACCGGCGCCACTTCCAAAATGAACTTGTCTTGCCGCTCGAAACAACGATTGTAGCGAGCGCTTGTAGCAGCAAAAATGGAAAACGAGACAAATCGATCCTTCGTATGCCCCCACTGCCATGCGAATCAAGAATTACCGGACTCCTCGACCGGAAGTGTTCGCTGTGACGCTTGCGGGATGGCAGTCACTCTGCGGCGAGCATCGGGCTCGTCCGAGGCCGAATTGTTCCCCGACCAACGTCCTGTCGACATCAGCGCCACTCCTCTTGTGGAAGATCCGCTGGCGCCGGGTCGGTTCTCAAGAAAACGGAAGAGCGCCGGGTTTATTGAACGCATTAAGCCACCCGACGAAACGCAAGTGACGAAGTTCCACCGGAAGCGAAAAAAGCGAACGCTCGATCCGGAAAATGCACAGGCAGAAGCGGACTGGGACGACGACCGTGAAGGAGCGGAAGGCACCTCGCCGGATCGCAGAAATCCAGCGTCGAAGGTGCTGCCTTTCGTCGCCATCGGAACGCTCGTTGTTGTGGCATTGCTCATCGCATTGCTGAGCAATACTGGGACGAACGACACACCCGCTGGAACTCCAAACTCGCCGATGACGCCTGCCGCGGCAGCAGATTCTGCTCCTGTCGACTACAATGAGGCACTCCGGGCAATCACTCAGTTCACCGACGCAAAGACGGTAGACGAACTCATCCGTTTCATTCGAGATCCTGAACGGGTGGTTCCGCTCGCCCGCGATTACTACGAGCGCTATCCTTACGAGATTATGGTGCTCCCGCCGATCTCGCCGGCCTGCCCATCGACGGCAACTACATCGAGGTCACTCTTGACAGCAGCATCTCTGAGAAGCGCCCCATTGTTCTCGAACGCGTCGGGCAGGAGTTCAAAGTAGACTGGGAGTGTTGGGTCGCTCACTCCGAAACTTCGTGGGAGGATTTTCTCGGGCAGCGGATGACCGAACCTCAGTTGTTCCGTGTCTACATCGGGCTGGACTCCTACTACAATCACACGTTCAGCGACTCGTTCGACTACCGGTGCTACCAAATCCAGGATCAGCTCGGGAATCATCTCATTTACGGCTACGTCAAACGAGATGGCCCCGTAGAAAAACGCCTTCAACACGCGTTCAAAAAGGTCCGGTTTGGATGCGCCATGGTCAAACTCCAGTTTCCCGAAAACAACCCTGCCGACATTCAGGGCAACCAGGTGATCATCACAGAATTTGTACAATTCGGATGGGTAGTCCGAACGGATTAGTGTGCGAAGCATCTTTGCTCACACGATGCACGATCCAAGTCTTTTGATCGTCGACATCCAGCGGCTCTCGGTTGGGTCATCAGACCAATCGTAAAGATGTACTAATAGTAAGGAAACATGTATATTGCTGGAGCCCTTTGATTTCAGCAGTTCACGTTCATTTTTCACACTCGGAGAATAAAAATTCACCCGGAGGGCAATTATTTCCAAGAAATCCCGCTGTCCGTGCCGGATAAACTGCTCCTTATCAATTAATTACAACCAAATGCAACGTCGACAGCCGTGAAATAAAAATGAGCAGATTTCCCTTGACGGAATTAGGCGAAAGCAACTACCTTAGCCAGAACAACCATCGGGCGCTTCTGTAATCAACTTGAGCTCTTCAACCTAAAAACACGTTTCCGTATGACCAAAAAGATCCTTACCGTGGCAACACTCCTCGGATTGAGTGCAGTGGCAGCAAATGCCGGTCTCAGCACGTTCACCCATATCGCGCAAGACGCAGCCGGAACTGGCTCGTTCACCGGTGACATTACTGGTGTTGGCCCAGTGACGCTTCTGGATGACACCGCCGTGGGTGACTTCTGGAATGGTGGAGACACATTTTCATATCTGCACGAGGCAAATCAGCGAACCGGAAGCTTCACAGCAACTGTCCGCGTTGTTGGTCAAACTGCGGATGCAACTGGCCGTTGGGGCAAAGCAGGCATCGTTGCAAGCGCGTCACTTGATCCGCAGGCATCTAATGCTTCCGCTCAGGTAGCAGCAGGAACTGGCTCGCAGTTGCTGGCACCTTCCTCTGGTGACCACAGTGCCGTGCCGATTCGATTGGCAGGACGCCAAAACGGAACTGGCGGTGAGGGTGGCTACGAAATCGGAATCGTCGATGTTGGAACCGGCGTGGATAGCGTGAACAACGTTTTTCCTGAAGGAGCTGCCGTAAATGCCACATGGTTGAGCCTTTCTTACAATGCTGCCAACAACGGCTTCATTGCAGGTTACGCTCCTGATAGCGGAGGTGTTCCTGGCCCATGGAGCTATTCAACTGAAAAGACTAACGTAGCCAAAGACGGCGATGGCTGGTATGTCGGTATCGGTTACAGTGCCCACAACAGCATGGCCGTTGGTGGTGTTAACGGTCAGCATGGTGTGACGTTCGATCGCTTTGCAATCGTCCCGGAACCGTCCACTTCGCTCCTCAGCCTGCTTGGATTGGGCGCTTTCTTGATGCGTCGTCGCCGCTAAAATCAGGTCTACTCAAAAAGCTTAACAATTTGTCAGCAAGCCGTCGGGAATCCGGCGGCTTGTTGGCGTATAGGGCACGAAGATTTGAACCGGAAACCCGAGCCATCCCTACTTCGCCCACGCTGTGGGCAAGCGATCGTATTCGTATTGGGAATGGCGATGCTTGTCAGCGGATGTGAAAACAAGGATCACTCTGGTGCCGCCTCGGATCCGCCCACTGCGATCGCCCCATCTGGAAATCAATCGGGTAATGATTCAACGAAGTCAGCGTCATCACCGGAACTCGAGCTCGCCAAATCCACCGAGGCCACCGAGGCCACCGAGGCCACTGAAGCCGGGCTTTCCAGTCTCCCCGGCTTGGAGAAAAACCAGTTCAACGCCGTCGTCAAGCAAGTCGCCGATCGAGAAGATCCCGCGGTAGATGGGTGGCAATCGGAACGGTTCAATGAAGTTACTGATCTGCAACTGAAGCATGTTGGTGACGCCATTGCTGATCCAGCCTCGCTCGATGCAATGCAGCTCGCGGCTACTAAATTTACGTTCACTCCACTTCGCCCGCCCGTGCTGAAAAGTGTTTTTGACGATGAAGTGATTGAAGTCCTCCGTCCAGATCCAGATGCCACTAGCAGCGGATCACAGATCGAGGGAGGCCTCGACAAAGCCATCAAAGATTTGGCGGAAATGCTCAGTGGTAACTCCGACGTGCGGTTCAAATTCAAGACGGTGCGTGTTGAACTTGGTAGCGATCCGGCCACCGATCCGATCACGCGGTCACATTTTCAAATCAGCGGGCGGGACGCAAAGCGATCCGTTCAAGTCAATGCGATCTGGCCCTGCACCTGGCAGGCAG
>JAQCER010000643.1 GCA_027618625.1 Verrucomicrobiota bacterium | reverse complement strand
ATCGACGATGGGATCGTCGGTGCCGATGGATCGACGACCAGCGCAGACGATGAGGCGATCCTTGCTGACACGCGTGAGCGCTACTATCGCGTAAGAGAATAGAGCGCAGTCCGCGATTACTGTGCCTTTTCAAGACGGCGGATCAGCCGCTTGTAAGTTTCTTCGCGGGCGTTGGGATCGGTGATGGTTCCGGCCCACTGAGCGGCTGCTTCTGGATCGTCACGTTCAATTCTGGAAATCAGGGAAGAGATCGCTGAATCGCGGGCCGGGCCGGGATCGAGCGAGCCTACCCATTGGCTGGCAGCCATAGAGTCGGTCTCCATCCATTGTTGCGTGATGTCGCGCATCATCGATTCCTGAGTCGGGCTCGGTGCGAGTGCCAGGGCGAAGTTCGCCGCTTCCACTGGTTCGTCTTGAGACCAACGGGAAACCACTCGGCGTGTCAGGTCTTCCACTTGCTCGCCGGTTGCTGTGTTGCCGATGAATCCAAGCACGGTTTGCGGATCCTTGCGGCTCCACTCGTCGACGACGCGGGCGAGTGCCTCACGTCCCTCTTTTCCTCCGAGTTGACTGGCCCATGTTGCAGCGCTCTCCGGCTCCAGGCGGGACCAATGCTCAGCGGTCGCCTCGATCAATTGACGGCGACCAGTGTCGTCAAGTTCACCGTTCAGGACGAATGCCGCAGCATCCTCCGGCCGCGAGCGTGCCCATTCGTAGGCAGCACCTCGCCAGGCGGAAGACTGATCCTCAGCAGGCAGGGTGGCGATCCATTTGACCGCGTCTTTGGGATCGCCGGTCATGTGCAGACGGGCGAGGTCGCTGTAGATGTCGCGACGCTGGTCCTTGTCCTGAATTTTGTTGATCGTTGCTTCCGCTTCATCGGGATCAAACTGCATCAGGTTTCCCGCGATCGATCGCAGGGCACTGTCACGTTGGGAAGCAGGCAGCGCTTCGGCCCACTTCAAGGCGCCTGGCACATCCGTCTCTGCGAGCTTGGATGCGATGCGCCCGGCGACTTCCCGGGACCGGTCGTTATCGACCTCTTTGAGCAATGCCATGTGCTCAGCGGCCGCCAGTGGGTCCTTTTCTATCGCACTGTGGAGCACACTGATGACGGCTCCATCGCGGTCGTCATTATCTGGAAGGTCTTTGGCCCAGGCGGCTGCCGAGTTGAGATCCTTTTTTGCCAGCGCGCTGGCGATTCCACGCAGGGCATCCTTGCGCTCCTCTGGATGGGTAAGGCTATCCCATGCCGCGATCGCAGCAGCGGGATCTGCTTTTACCCAGTTGGAGAAGGACTCACGCCATAGGCCTTCATCGCGCAGCGAGGGCGTCGCCTTGAGCAGGGCGAATGCCCCGGCTGGATTGCTGTCGGCCAGGGTGCCGATGGCGAACTTCGTCAAATCGGCACGAAGAGCCAGGTTTTCCATGGCACCGATCGCGGCCATCGCCGATTCCCGATCCTGCACGATCCACGTCCTCAGCACGCGGCGCATGACGTCGCGTTGTCTGGCAGGATCGACAATCCCACTGGCCGCTTCCATTGCCGCTTCCGGGTCGAACTTCGCTGCATTTTCGATCAGATCATTCAGCCTGTCGAGATCATCCAGCGCTCCCGGCGTGTTGAGGACGCTGCTGAAGCGAGCTGAAGCGTCGCGCGGTGAGTAGCCTTCGTAGATATTGCCGCTGGCTTGCTTCTCGGCTGGTTTTGGCTTGGAATTTGCCGCTTTGGGAACGTTTTCAGCCACCTCGCTGTTTGATGGAGAGGTGCTGGACACGGTAACCGCAATCAATGTTCCAAGAACTCCCACTGCCGTGCCGACAAAAAATGGCACTGCGCCCCTACTGCTCAAGGAACTCAGGAATGTGGTTTTGTTATGGATCGGCATTCACCAACCATACTCTGCTCTGCCCTTCCGACAACATTACTGATGTCGGTGATATCGCACCATTGTGGGAAGATCGAGGCGTAGTGGTAGGAACTTTGAAATCCGGGGTTGGGTTCATGGGGCGGGCGGAGCCGGGGATGGAGGGGGTTCATATCCTGATTACTTTCCGGAGTACCGCTTGGTCAATCCCATGGAGGACGGACCATGCCCGACTCGGATTACGGACGGATTGCGCGTCAACCGGAATGCGTCCACATCATAGATCGCAATTTGATGGGCCATCGTCATCTGAACGAAAAGTTGCGATCCATCGGGACTGAAGGTGATTCCCTCTGGGATAGACTCCACGACGAGGTAGTACAACAACGTGGCAGGCGTTTTCGTGAGGTCCACGACCGCCAGATGACTGTAACCGGCCAACGTGACGCCAGGACCATCCTCGAGACAGGAAAACACTGCCAATCTGCCCGATGGATGAATGGCGAGACTCTCAATACCATCGGCGACCTGGGGGATCACTTCGGTGGCCTCCGGCGGGTCGATGGTCATGTTGATGATCAGAACATTGTCCAGTTTCCCCTTGGCATTCCACCCGCCACCATTCGGCACGAGCACTCGCTTGCCATCCGGAGAAAAACGCAGCGCAAAAGGTTGATCAAACGCGGGCAATCCCTTGCGGACCTGAATCTTATGTTGGTGCACGATCACGCCCTGCTGATATGAGAATACGTGGACACTCGTGACATTACGGATGACACCATGAGCCTCTGGTGCGGTTGTTACCGTTGCCACCAACCGGTCTCCGCTGGGGCTGATATCGATCGAATCTGGGACGAGATTGATTCGGTTGTCGTTTTTTAGGACCAACCGCCCATCCACTAATTTGAACACCTGAAATCCCGTTGCACAGCCCACGATCAAATGTTCCCCATCGGGATGCATAACCGCCACTACTGGTGAATCTATTGATACCGTTTGAACAACTTTCAACTCGTCCGATGCGAGGTCCACCACAGTTATGACGTTGCCTGCTTTTGCGGCAATTAGTCCCTTGGTGTGGCAGGTCACAAATCCATACCGCCCATCGGGACTCAACGCCAAATAGGGTGCACCGAAAAGTGAATTTGGAACCGTTCCATAGACGGTATTCACTATAGGAGGGTGATCTGGCCCGAGGTGCACTACGGTAATTGAATCGCGGGTCAAATTGGTTCGATCGAGCTCCAATGGAACCTTCGATTTCCAATGAGAAGAATCGATCTTCAGATGCGTCTGGCCATCGTTAGCACTGAGCAACGTGAGTCGATCCTTCGTAGTGATCCAAGGGGAAGATTTCTCATCAGCACGTCCTGAGAGGGTCGCAGTGATGAGGAGACCCATGGAAAGTAGATAGGCCTTAAAGGCCGTGAATGAATTTGGTAATTTACAGTAATGCATCATAAAGAATCAGGTTAAATTGCTAGGAAACTGGCCCTTCCGGGAGTTTAGTGGGTAGAGAGGGAAATGGCCATGTCTAGCTTGCCGCAGAAGAAGAGGA
>JAQCER010000642.1 GCA_027618625.1 Verrucomicrobiota bacterium | reverse complement strand
CAATGGCTGGAACGATGCGGATCGCGACTATGCGCCCGGCCCCCACTGCTACAACTTTGTTCACCTGCAGGATCTCACTACGGGCAATTGTCGGTCGGCACTGCTGCCGGAGTCCCGTTCTGTCAGCCTTTTCGCAAGCACGAGGAGTTATACCGGACTTCACCGCAATGAACATCAGTACATCTGCAATTCCAGACTGCGGGACGAGTTTCCTGCAGCTCAAAAATTGAATCTCGAGCGCCATCATCCCAAACCATCATCGAAAAAAGAAAACGTCCGCTCTCACGCTGACAATCCTCGAAGCGAGCGCGGAGGCGCAGCACCGAGAAAGCTCACCGCCGTCCGGGTCGATCGCGGATGGGAAAGGAAGCAGCAAACTGCCAGCATCGCCCCGGAGCCGAAGCGTTCGTCCATCGGTCAGCGGCAGCGGGCAGCCAGCGCACCGAAGGAAGTTGCGGTGAACACTCCTGTTCCAGCTGTCCAAGAAAATCCACGTGGCGCGAGGCAACCGAATGTTGAGTCAGGCTCACAAACCCGGCAAGACCCCGCAACTGCGAGTCGACAGCAGCAACAAGGTGGCGGTGGAAGTGGCAGCAGCGTTCGAGGCACTGAACGGCAGCGGCAAGCGAGGGCTCAGAATCAGGAGGAAAATGCGCGGCGCAGGCGTGCTGTGAATGTTGAAGAACAGCAGCAACGCCAGCGCGATGTAGAGAATGTGCAGCGTCAACGTGCCGATGCAGACGAAGAGGAATCCCGCCAGAGTCAGCTCCAAGCCAAGCGTGAGCTTGAGCGTGACGAGCAGCAACGCCGACGCAATGAAGGGAATGCGAGACGTCAGCGGGCCGCTGAAGAGGAGGAGGCCAGCAAGCACCAGCTCCAGCTCCAGCTCCAGCTCCAGGCACAGCGCGAAGAGCAGCAACGCCAGCGCAATGAAGAAAATGCGAGGCGTCAGCGGGCCGCCGAAGAGGAGGAGGCCAGCAAGCGCCAGCTCCAGGCACAGCGTGAAGAGCAGCAACGCCAGCGCGATGAAGAGAATGCGAGACGTCAGCGGGCCGCTGAAGAAGAATCCCAACAGCGCGCTCGCCAACAGCAAGAGGCTGAGAATGCCAGGCGTGCAGATGAGAGACAAAGGCAGGAAGAGAACGCCCAGCGCGAACGTCAGCAACGCCAGCAAGAGCAGCAGGAAAGGGAGGAGTCTGACCGGCGTCGCAGCGAAGATTCGCGCAAGCAAAGCGAAAGCAGGAGCAGTTCCGACAGCAATCCGCGGTCGAAGCGTTGAGAAGTCTGTCGATTCGCTTGGCGTGCTCCGGAATGACGGAGCTACTACTTCTGTTCGTGCACCAGAACTCTATTTGTAAAACCCGGCCGATCGCAGCCCAAGTACAGATGAAATTGAAACACGCCTTCTTCCTGTCTTTCATGAGACGCTGACGTGCAGGATCGATCGATTCTATGCCAGCCCAGGGCATCGGCCTGGTAACTTGTTGAAGACTGATTCCGATCAATCGATCAATCGCGCCTGCCTCTGTTGAAGAGGATGTGTCGCGGTTGAGTTTTGGGACGATCGGGAAAACCTTTAACGAAAACGGCATCAAAGCGGTGGGTCAGGTAGCCATGAAAGAAGAACTCGCACCAGTAATAACGATTCTTGCCGTACTTCATGTGACGGTACAACCTGTCTTCAGCGCCCGGAGCGCCCGGTAGAATCTGGTGCCGCTTGAAATATTCGAGCCAATCGTTTTCTCGAAGCTCTCGCGTCACGTAGGGTGTGGTGACGCATATGTTGGGGCAGTCCATCACCTTCAGGGGAGGCAGGATGCGAAGGAATGCCAACGTCCCGGGTTCGGCGAGGAATTTGGTGGGAATAATGGTGGACAATTTTTGGTCGGTAACCAATTCCCGAACCTGGAAAATATCCCCGTTCGAGCCGAGGATTTCGTAAAGTCCAAGTCGCGAGTGGCACAAATTCTCCACCGCTTCCACCTCAAAGACGTCAAGTCCGATCAGATCCGACACTCCCAAAAAGCAATCCCCTAACGTTTCCTCGCTTGGTTTGAATCGGACATCGAAGAAGGCCCAGTGATTGTATATCGTCGTCAGGATGGGAGTGAAGCCATTTTCGTCGGGAAGGTACCGATCCTCAGCTTCATAGAAGAACTTATCTACTCCATAAAGAAACGGCATATTCTCGTAAAACACGCTGAGCAAGTTCGCCATGGTTTTGTAGATGGCGTGGATGAGGTGTTGGCCGACAGCGACGAGTTGATCTATCGTAGGGAGTTCCCCAATAATCTCTTCGCCTCGTCGGGCGGCTTCCAGCGAGACAATTTTCTCCCCGGAAATGGATTGAAGGCCTTCTCTTATTTTCTTCGTGATTGGTCCCATGACATTGCTCTAAAGCAGTCGCGCTTCGGGTTCAAGCGTACATTATACCGCCCTGCAGATTCTGCCTTCGGAGCAATCCACTCGATACCGTCAGCGGTCAGCGGAACGGGCCAAGCTAAGGTTGCCAAGGCACCTGGCCGGCCGCTTGAATGTGATCCATGAGCAATCGCGTCAATTCCTCAGCTACTTTTCCTTTCGCGGGAAGGGGGTTTTGCTCCAGCGGATCTGCATCGAGGTCGACCAGTTGCATGGGTTCGAAGGGGGTGCTCTGTTGCAACTTCCACTTGCCGCGTCGGATTGCGTAGTAGGCACGGCCCTGATACCGGTTGTTGCCTTCGCGCCGCACCCAGATCATCGGGCGCTCAGGGTTTCCTGGCTCAGTGTGAAGCCAGACTGGGGCGAGGCTTTGGCCATCGACCTGATGATCGATCGTGATCCCGGCGATCTCACACAGTGTCGGCAGGAAGTCCATCGTCATGCCCAGCGCATTCGAGCGCCGGGCCGGAATTTTGCCGGGCCAGACGGCGCACGTGGGGACGCGAATGCCGCCTTCCCAATGGCCTTGCTTACCGCCGCGCAGGTCTCCATTGGACGCTCCGTGCGGGAGCGAGCCGCCGTTGTCAGAAGTGAAAATGATCAGCGTGTTTTTGTCGATACCCGTTGCCTTGATGGCGTTCAGGACTTTGCCGATCTCAGCATCGGTATGTTCCACGAATGCAATGTTAGTGGCCCGCTTGATGTCCAGTCCGGGCTCGCGGGCCGTCACCTTTTTCAGCCAGTCCTCTGGAGGCTGTATAGGGAAGTGTGGAGCGTTGTAGGCCAGGTAGAGGAAAAAGGGTGCCGTATCGGTTTTGTCAGAAGCGCGTTCGGTGATGTAGTCGGTGGCCCATTGGGAAAAGATCTCAGTCGCATGGCCCTCTGGATCCACTTCCTCCGTATTCCTGCGCATCCAGTTCACGCCTCCCCGGCGGTGCGTCCAGTAGTCGTCCATCATATCGCCAAGGAAGCCGTGGAAAAAGTCGAAACCCCGTGAGGTGGGAATGTTAGGAAC
>JAQCER010000641.1 GCA_027618625.1 Verrucomicrobiota bacterium | reverse complement strand
GAACCTGGCAGAATCCATCCACGGTCAGGTTCAGGTCCCGATATTCTTCCATGTCCAGATTCACAAACTTCGGTCGATTGTCCGAACCCGCATGGCCATGGGCAATGGCTGCACGGTAGAGAGTCCGCAGCCGGGTTTTGATTTCTTCCAGAGTCGCCACGTAGCCGACCAGGTGAATCTGACTGAAGATCGCCGAGATTTTTACCGATACGTAGTCGATCGCGGGATCGACAAGCCTTTCCACGACGGCATCCAGTCGCTTTCCGGCCTCTGCTTCACCCAATACGGCTTCGCCGAGTTGGTTGATGTTGACCCGGATCCCGGACTTCGCCCGCTGGCTGAGATATGCGGACAATGCTGCGGGCTCAGCGGAAAGGATGACGTCGCGGGACTCGCGTCGCACTTGAGCCGTTACCTGCGGCATGACGATCGAAGGAACAAAATTCGAGGCCACTCCCGCGAGTCGCAACAAGGCGCGATCGAACATGCCAAGATACGCCGGAACCCGCAGGTGCTCCAGTAGCGTGCGAAATCGCCGGGCGCTGCGCCGAGGTTGGGTAAAGCGCATCACTTGATCCGCAAGGGCGATGGTGAATGTCTTGCCCGGGGAATCATCGAGCATGCGAGCCATTTGCGCCGAGCGTGCCCGATCTCCGGCTGTGCTAAGTGGTTCGCTCTCACGCAGCAGCAGGCGGGCCAGTTCACATGCCTGCAGTTCCAGAGGAGTTTCAGCAGGGGTGTCGGTGTGCGTGTCGGTTGGAGTGAGCGTTGCGGACATGGTCGTAGTTTCCTTCAGTACGCTAGCACTCGCGTATTGAATGAATTGCACCGGTGGAGCGTGTGTTTTTTACAAGACTTGTGCGAGGTGATTCGCCAAGGTGAGCTTGTGAACGTGGCAATCCAAGATGCGATCGCCCTCACTGATCGGCTGTTCGAGCCGCTCGGTGATGTCGTCTATTGCATCAAGGACACGGAAGGGCGCTACCTTGCTGTGAATGCTGCCTTCGTCGAAAGGGTGAACTTGAAATCGAAAGAAGAAGTGATCGGCAGGACGGCAGAGGATCTTTTCGCCGCGCCCCTTGTGTCCACCTATGTCGAGCAGGATGCTGAGGTTTTCGAGACGGGGAGTTCGATCACGGATCGGCTGGAGCGCATCACGAACCGCGACGGAAGCATCGGCTGGTATCTTGCCAGCAAGCATCCCATCCATGATGCCGATGGAACTACTGTGGTAGGACTTATCGGCGTTTCGCAGGATCTCCATGCGCCGAGCACGGATGATCTCAAGCTCTCGCGGCTCGCGGAAGTCGTGGAACACATTCACGCACATCTCGACGATCCCCTGCGCGTCGACGATCTGGCAAACCTTGCGGGTCTCTCTGTGGCGCAATTTGACCGGCGCATGCGCAAAGTGTTCCGCCTGTCGGCAAAACAATTCGTGATGAAGTGCCGCATCGAGGAGGCTTCCCGATTGCTGGTGGAGTCCGATCGGCCGATCGGCGAGATCGCACTGGTATGCGGCTTCTCTGATCAAAGTGCCTTCACCCGGCAGTTCAAGGCGACTACTGGATTTCCCCCAGGCGAATTTCGCAATCAGGCAGAGAGTGGCTAATTTTCCGTGTTCAGGACGATGTTGAAAGCTGTACGCATGGATGGAATGCTGGAGACGCTGATCTTGCCTCCGAAGCAGGCGGTCACCCGCTGCACGAAGTAGAGGCCAAGACCGACACCACGATGAGCATTATTCCCAGAGCGCTGTACTCGGTAAAAGGGATCGAAGATGTGGGGCAGATCGTTCGGAGGGATGCCGATACCTTTGTCGGCAATCTCGATGGTGATCGTGCTGCCTCGCCTTTCAGCTCTAATTGCAATCTCCGTGCTGCGAGGATTGTCGCCGAGGGCGTTTTCCAGAAGGTGCTGGAATGCCAGGAACCAGAAGTAGTAATCTCCGTGGACGCGGCAACTGCCCGAGGGGAGTTGGATCGAAAGTGCCGGGCGTCTGTCCCGGATCAGCGGGGCGAGTTTGTCGAGGACATCATTGATGCATTCTCTGAGTTGAAACGACGGGATCGGCGCGGTGGGAGTTCGTTGAGCGATCTCATGCTCAAGGGCACCCAGTGTGAGAATGTCGGAAGCAATCCGATCCATTCGTTTTCCGCTCCTCTCGATTGCGGTCACGGAACGCAGAACATCGTCATCGTCAGTTGTCTGAAGGACGTTTTCTGAATGTCCCAGAATGACTGACAAGGGGCCGCGTAATTCGATGGCGACATCACTCAGCGCGCGTAGTACTGCCCCGTCCAGCACGGCATGATGCGTAGTAACGGCTTCGGGCTTTGTAATAACACTTGGCACTCCTGGAACGGAGATGCTCGATAATCCAAGTTGTGACACAGCTGCTTCATACGCCCTCCACGGTAAGTTTCCAGCAGTTGCCAGTTACAGTTCCGTCACGGTGACACCAGCAGTTCCAATAAAGAGAGCCCCGAAAGCACGTGTGTGGCTTTCGGGGCTCCTGAGGCGGGATTATCGCCAGAACTAACTAAGGGAACGTCTGTAGGAAATCCCGATATTGGGAGAGACTAGAAATTGATGCGGATACCACTGACCCAGCTGAGGCCATCGTAGTCGCCGCCGTCGGACCCGCCATCGAGCGTCGCATATTCGAGGCCGGACATGAGCTTCAGCCCGTGGCCGTGGATGTAGTAGTTCAAACCAAGGTAGAAGGCGTTGTAGCCCTCGCCGCGGCCACCGTCAGTGATGGAGGGAACGCTGCGCTCATAGCGGCTCTGGGCACGCAGGCCGTCGTCATCTCCATTCGCATACTGGTAGCGGCCGACGACCTGAAGCTTCTCCGTGATGTCGTAGCTGGGCATGATCGAGAGCCCGTAAACGTCGGGACTCTGGCCAGAAGCGTACATCAATTCGTTCACAACAGTGAAGTCGCCCTGGCCCACGACCAGGCTGGTCGCGAAGGAATTGTCGTAATTCTTCGCAGCAGTATCGCCGACTTCCTGATTGTTGTAGATGTAGTCGAGCCTCCACGCCATCTTGTCCATTCCACAGGCCTCCGAGAAGTCGTAGCCGATGCTTCCGGTGTAGAACGTCCCGCCGTCGAATGTTCCGAACTCATCGTCGAGGTCACCGGAGTAGACGCCGACGTTGTAGGTGAAGCCACCCGCTTCACCGTCTACGGCGACTCCAGAGGACTTCAGAGGAACCAGTTGATTGGTGAGGAGGCCTCGCTCCATCGTCAGGATTTTGCTCGACGAAGTCGTCGACTCGTATCCCCAGATCGGCTTCTGCTTTCCAATCGTGATGCTCAGTGCGTCTACGACTTTGATCTTCATGTGCAGCTCTTCCAGGCTGCTGTAGAAAGGGTTGAAGTCATCATCGATGTTGATGTAGCCCTTGATGTCGACGTGGTTGAAAAGCTCT
>JAQCER010000640.1 GCA_027618625.1 Verrucomicrobiota bacterium | reverse complement strand
GCTACCTGACCGGCAGTTCGCTGCGCGGCATGAGCGTGCAGCTGGCCGACAGCGGGCTGGAGTTTATGGAAAGGGTCTGTCCCCTTGTAAAGAAATGGCTTGTAATATGTCGATTCCTCCTCAAACATTAACCAATGCGCAAGACTCGTAAATTCTTGCTCGGGCTGGATCGGTCCGAGGGGCGCTTGGCCACTGGGAGCCAGGTGGTGCACGTCGTTTCCCGGACGGCTGGGCAGGAGATCCTCTTTGAGGATCAGGATAAGGAGACGTTTCACAAGATCCTGTTCAAGCAGCTAAAGTTTAGTGGGCTGCGGGTGATTGCTTGGTGTTTCATGGGGAATCATTTCCATCTGTTGCTGGAGATTCCGGATAGGGAAACTGCTTTGGCTTGTCTGAGCGAGGAGGACATCATTGGCAGGCTTTCCGGCTTCTCGGAGGAACTTTCAACGAAGCTGCTGCTCGGGGAGGTGGCTGATTGTCGGCGCCTAGGCAATGCGGCTGGGCTGACGCGGATTGCTGAGAAGGTCGGCAAGCGGCTGTTCGATCTTTCGATGTTTATGAAGGAGCTGAAGTTGAAGATGACGCTGGCTTTCAATTTTTCGCACGGCCGCAAGGGAACGCTTTGGGAGGGGCGTTTCAAGAGCTTGGTGGTGGCGGGTGAGGAGGCGGTGCGTGCAGTGGCGGCCTACATCGATCTGAATCCGATTCGTGCAGGGCTCGTAGAGAAGCCTGAGGAGTATCGCTGGTGTAGCTATGCGGCGGCGGTTGGCGGGATGCGCTTAGCGCGCTCCGGGATCGTGTCGGCGATTTCCTATGAGAAGAAAATCACTTGGAAGCAGGCGTTGGATCGCTATCGGAAGTTCATGTATGGCATCGGGCAGGAGGTGAAGGGCGGGGCGACACCGGATGGCTATGAGAAGTCGAAGGGCGGCTTCTCACAACGGGAGATCGAGGCGGTATGGGCTGAGGGCGGGAAGCTGACGCTGGCTCAGGTCTTGCGCTGCCGGGTGCGGTATTTTACCGATGGGGTCGTGTTAGGTAGCCAGGCCTTCGTCGACGAGTTCTTCATGCGACAGCGTGATTTTTTTGGAGAGAGAAGGACGAGTGGTGGCCGACGGATGAAGGGAGCCCAATGGGGCAGCTTGCGCGTGCTGCGTGATCTAAAAGAGGACGTCGTTGTGCCTGCTTAGAGGTTCGGCTAACCATCCGGGTCATCGAGCAAGGCCTGCAGCCGGTCGCGGAGCGCCGCCGGAACGCGGTCGAGCCACGAGGCGTCGAGCTGGCCGATCTCGATCAGGTCCAGAAGCTGAACCTGATCCTTCCTCCGGTAAGAAGTCAGCTTCATCGTGACCAGCGCCTCCAATTTAATTTCAGCAGGCGGAACTCGGTCGAGGTCAGATCGACCTCCTCGACGTCTGGTGAGGGCTCGATCGATTCGGGGTTCACCCTCTCGCCTGCAAAGATGAGATGCACACCATCCCGCGCCTTCGCGCCCGGCCCATAAAGACCACCTGCCGTGAATCGACTCCGGTATCTATCTGATCAGAGGTGATAACCCCATCGATGAGCCAGCGCAGATGTTGCTGATCAAAAACGATCCGAAATACAACGAGCAATGGCCTCGGCCGGTCGTCCCCTACAGGCGTGTCTACGGGGTCGGCCAGCCGGACCGTAAGAGGCCGCTGGCCAATGATGGATCTGCTTCCGCGCATTTGCCGGAGGGATCGGGATTCGGTCTGGTCGGGACATCCAGTCTTTACAAGCTCGACAGGTCCATCCGCGTCGGTCTAGCAAAGGAGAATGCGCACCGCTCGCCTTGAGCAGGACGGGGATTCAGCAGCCGGTGTCCCGTGCGTTCTCCCAACCAGCTCAGTTCGGGCTTGTCGTCGCGTTGAATTGGAGACTAAACTAAATGAGCAAGAGGGGATCGGTGCCCCTCCTCCCTGAAACCAAACCAAACGAACCCATGGCCATGCGCACTTTAGCAATTCTGTTTTTCGCTTCTTCCCTTTCAGCCCAGGCGGGCTGGGAGACACTCTTCAACGGGGAGGACTTCACGAATTTCGGGGCGGCCGGGAAGATCGAGAAGAACGGTTATGTGGTGAAGGAGGGCGAGATCGAGTCGACTCCGAAGTGCTCGAACCTGATGACCGAAAAGGAATATGCGGACTACATTCTGGAGTTTGAATTCCAGCTGACGCCGGGCGCGAACAACGGCCTGGGAATCCACTACCCGGGACACGGGAACCCGGCCTACACAGGGATGGAACTACAGATCCTCGACAACACCGCGGACAAGTACAAGGACCTGAAAGACTACCAATTCCATGGATCGCTTTACACCTTGGCGCCGGCCCTGCGCGGCCACCTCAAACCGGTGGGCGAGTGGAACTCCCAGCGCGTGACTTGTCGCGGACCGCGCGTGACCGTCGAGCTGAACGGGGTCTGCATCACCGATGCCAACCTGGACGAACTGAACAAGTCGCACCCTAAGCACGCCGGTGCGAAACGCCGCAGCGGACACATCTGTTTTGCGGGGCATGGCGACGTGATCCGGATCCGCAAGATGCGCATCGCGGAGCTGAGCTTCGCCGAGGACCAGAAAGAAGCCTGGTACCAGCCTGCGGGCAAGGCTGACGACGCGCTCGCCGGTCTCGGGTTCACCCAGCTCTTCGACGGGAAGTCGCTGCAGGGATTTGTGCGGGGAGAGAAGAACGTGGGACACTGGCAGCCCAAGGATGGTTGGATCTTGGACTACGACGGCAAGGGTGGCGACCTGTGGACCGAGAAGGAATACAAGGATTTCACGGTGGTGGCAGACTGGCGCTGGACGGGCGACAGCGGCAAGCGGAACCAGCCGGATCTCCTGCCGAACGGCCTGCAAAAAGTGGGTGCCGACGGCAAGGGAGTGACCGTAGAAATCGTCGAAGTCGACAGCGGGATCTTCGTGCGCGGAGAGGGGCGCACGCAAGTCAATCTCTGGAACTGGCCGATCGGATCAGGCGAAGTCTACGGGATCCGCACCGACGGGAGCCAGCCGCTCCCGATCCGCGCGGCGCTGACGCCACGGGTGTTCGCTGACAAACCGTTCGGAAAATGGAACCGCTTCGTCATCACGGTAAAGGGCGACCGCCTCACCGTGGTCCTGAACGGCAAAGTGGTTCTGCACGAGGCCCAGCTCCCCGGCGTGAAGCCGCAAGGCAAGCTTGCCTTCCAGCACCACGGGAACTCCCTGCAGTTCGCGAACATTTTCGTGAAGGAATTGAAGTGAGGCGATGATCCGGATGGGGCGCGGTCTCCGATCCCACATGTTCGCTCACAACCTGGTCTCGTTGACTACCAAAAACCACGACGAATCAGGCAGGAAGTGGGACGGGCTGCGATTCGAGCAAACGATTTGATCGGTAGCCTGAGGACGCAGCCAATTTGGTTAGCCAGAAC
>JAQCER010000639.1 GCA_027618625.1 Verrucomicrobiota bacterium | reverse complement strand
CTGTGCCATCTTCATCCGGCAGGCTGACGTAAGCACTGACCCAGGTCGGGCCATCACCAGGCATTTTTGCGACCCCTCTTGGCAGAGCTTTTTCATCGCGAAAGTAGTCGAGACGAAGCTTCACTGGCGGCTCGAACGACGTCAACGGCTGCAGTGATGTCGTCGCACTCGTCATATCGAAAACCCCGAGCGGATAGCGTGCAAGATTGGTATCCCCCCACGCCCAGAAGTGCTTCCCGCGATGCACTGCGTTCTGCACGCTGTCACTTCCCATCACCCCTGAGTCCTGCCAGTCGAGATCGCGCCCAGTCTTCTGGCTTTCAGCAAAAAGTCCGGCACCTGTGAGGCAGCCGAGTCGCTTGGCGATGCTCGTCCGCTGCACTTCAATGCGGTGCTTCTTGCCCGCCTGTGGCGCCAATCTGACTCCACGATAGCCGAATCCATCCTTGGCAACTTCGTAGCCATGGCTGTCAACATGCAGCCATACTTCCTTGCCCATCAACTCCGGCAAGTCGAAAGCGACAACACCCGCATTGTCCGATACAAACTCTACCTCGTGAGTGGTGCGCAATTTCACTAGCGGGACCGGCCAGCCGTTCTCTTTGTCGACGATCTCGATCCGGAATGGCTCACCGGCAGCGACCGCTGAAAAAGGCGGAGCAAGAACCACCAACCATAACCAAAGTGCAGGCCAAATCGATCCAGCGGATGCAATTGATGCAATCGATGCAATCGATGCAATGGACGCACTGGCGGATCGATCAAACATCATTGCCAACGGATGCGGTCGGAGTGACGCTCTCAGGCGCCGGAGATGCGCTGACCTTCATCGCCTTCCGGGCTGCTATGAATGACTTCACACAAAAGACCAGATAAACCACGCAAATAATGCCCATCATAAATTGCTCAGTGACCGCAAACGGATGCTCAATATTGCCAGAAGCCACCGTTTTCAGCCCCATACCCAAGCCACCGAGCATGCCCAGTAAACCAGCGACGGCAGCTCCATGAGCCGCGTGCTTTCTAAACTTCGGGATCAGCGCTAATCACCCCTAGGAGCATGATGAAGCAACCCAGAAAGGTTGGAAACAGTGCCGTCGTCTTCTCAGATCCGGTCGCAACATAGAATGCGAGACCGAGAGTGACGAGAAGGAGACCGAAGAAAATGGAGATCTTGGACATTGAAAATCGTTGGTAATGGGTAGACGCATTGCACGATAAAGGAATCCCGGCATGGTGCAAGAACCCATTGCCTGGATTGCCAACGCCCAGGCCGACCAAACCGATGACTGACCACTCAAAAAAACGCCAACCTCACCGAAAATTCGTAGCGGAGCCGTTCGCGTACCATCAGGAGATCGAGCTGCAAATCGCGACCCTCACGAATATGGGAATCGGTCTCGGCCGCGTCGATGGCTGGGTGATCATGGTGCCATCGACCCTCCCTGGGGAGAAGGTGCGCGTCCGCATCTATCGGAATCACAAGAATTACAGCGAAGGTGATCTTGTCGAAATTCTTGAGGCATCGCCAGAGCGTCGCGCCCCCAAGTGCCCGCTGTTCGGTACCTGCGGCGGCTGCCAGTACCAGCACCTCAACTACGCCAGCCAGCTGGAGTGGAAACGGCGCCAGGTCGCAGAGTTACTCCAGCACATGGCCAAACTCGATGACGTGCCAGTGCAACCAGTCATCGGATCTCCTACCGAGTGGAACTATCGGTCAAAGATTACCCCACACTTTCAGAAACCCCGCGATGGCAAGATCGACGCGATCGGGTTTCTGGCCATCGGGTCGCGCACGCGCATCATCGATGTTGAACATTGCGCCATCGCCACCGAAACCATCAATGATGGCCTGACAATCGGTCGCAAAGAAATCTTCGGCAACCCGCGCAAGTTCAAGAAAGGGGCTACCTTACTCCTGCGCGATGCCAATGGCACGCTGGCGACAGACCCTAACGAACCCATCACGGAAGTCGTCGATGGCATCACGTTCGATTTTCTGGCCGGTTCCTTTTTTCAAAATAACCCGTTCATCCTTCCTCAGTTCACCCGCTACGTCGCCAGCCAGGCACGCGAGTCGGGCGCACGTTTCCTGGTCGATACCTACTGCGGCAGCGGATTGTTTTGCCTCACTGCGGCCAGGCACTTTGAGAAAGTCGTCGGCATCGAGATCAGCGAGAGCGCGATCGAATGGGCAATCAAAAACGCCGAGCAAAATGGTATCGACAACTGCCAGCTCCAGGTCGGCAGCGCCGAGGAAATTTTTGCGAACCTGCCATTCCCGGCTGAGGAAACCGCAGTCGTCATCGATCCGCCGCGCAAGGGCTGCGACGCCGCATTCATCGAGCAACTCGTCAGCTACTCTCCACACACCATCGTCTACGTGTCCTGCAATCCCGCCACCCAGATTCGCGATCTGCAGCCTCTGCGCGACGCCGGCTACAGGGTTACGACAGTTCAGCCGTTCGATCTCTTTCCGCAGACCAAGCATCTGGAGTGCGTGGCCACACTGCAGCGAGTGTCTAGCGCGATCGGATCGGGCTGAAGCCCGAGCTACTTTCCAGCAGTGACGGTTGTTAGGGATCGACTTTGCCATCATTTCCTGAGAGAACGCGACGATGAAACTCCGAATGAAGTCCACTGCTACCGCTGCAATCATCGCTGCCACTCTAGCCGCAGCGGTCACTGTTAACCCACTCGCATCGTTCGCAGATAACCACGAAGCAATGAAGGAAACTCCCATATGGCCGGGGGCTGCACCGGATGAACCGGCGAATATTTCTGAGAAAAGGGCAGAGCCTGAGATGGGGAAGGACAATATTCTGAGAATCCCCTATGTCGACACACCGACGCTGACCTGGCATCCCGCGCCAGCGGACAACGCAAATGGCGCATTCGTCGTGATCTGCCCCGGAGGCGGCTACAATATTCTCGCATGGAATCATGAGGGGATCGAAATCGCGGAGTGGCTGAACTCGATCGGAGTAGGTGCGGCGATTCTGAAGTATCGCGTTCCTCGCCGAGACGGCAAGAATCCGCACCCGTGGCCGCTGCAGGACGTGCAGCGGGCAATTCGGATTGTCAGAAGCAGTGCCGAACACCTGAAGATCGATCCCAATCGTATCGGTGCGCTTGGATTTTCGGCGGGCGGACATCTGGTCATCATGGCTGGGACACATGCGAATGAGCAGAGCTACCAACCGATCGATGAAATCGACAAAGTGAGCGCACGGCCTGATTTTCTCATTCCGATCTATCCAGTGTATCTGGGCGACGAAAACCAACCGGGCAAACTCAGCCCGCTCGTTCACGTAACCAAAGAGACACCGCCCACTTTCATCGCGATCACGCATGACGATGCCGATCGTTCACTCTATGCAGCCTTGTTCTATGCAGCGTTGCGGCAAAATGATGTCATGGGCGAAATGCACATTTATTCGAAA
>JAQCER010000638.1 GCA_027618625.1 Verrucomicrobiota bacterium | reverse complement strand
AACCGCCGAATTTCGCAACTTTCGTCCCAAATTCGTTAGGACTCGACGTGCGATGGGAATCCAGGCTAGCGACAATAACGCCATTGGGCGGTTATCGAAATCGGCTCCAGATGTCCAAACCGACGGTATCAACAGAATATTGGTACTACTGCTGGGAATGCGTTCAGGTGCCACAGAATGTCTTGCAGACGACTTCGTTGGGTTGTGGGGCGAGTTCGAATTCAGCGAATTCACCGTTCTCCTCAAAAGGTTCCGCCGTAGCGGCAATCAATCGATTGAATGCCGTCAACCCGCCGGTCGTGTGTGCCTGTTGGATTGCCTCTTCGACGCGATGATTTCGTGGGATGCGAATCGGATTCACAGATCGCATCGTTGTCAGACGGGCAGGAAAATCATCTCCTGATGGCTGCGTAGCCTCACGCCATTTTGTGAACCACGAAATAAAGGCATCCGCACTGACGAACAGGCAGGAAAGTCGTTCGTTATCGCCACCCGCCGCGACCTGCGTCAATCTTCGGAAGAAAATCGTGTAGTCGATCTTCTGTTCGGCGAGTGTGCTCAGCGTATCACTGATGAATACATCGTTGGCAGCGCTATCAGGCTTCAAGCCAAGCTTGGCCCGGAACCCAGCAGCGTAATGATTGCTGAACTGCCCAGCAAACGTGGCCAGCGCGGACTCCGCGATCGCTCTGGCCTCGGCACCGTGGTGCGACAGCAGCGGTAATAATGTTTCCGCATGGCGGGTAAGGTTCCAGTGACCGGCGACCGGTTGATTGCTCCATGCGTAGCGTCCGTTTCGATCGATCGAGCTGAACACTTTCTCCGGGTGGAACTCATCTAGGAATGCGCACGGCCCGTAGTCGATCGTTTCACCCGAGACCGTCATGTTGTCCGTGTTCATCACGCCATGAATGAACCCGAGGTGCATCCACTGCGCGATGAGCTTCGCTTGCGCAGCGATAACCGCTTCCAGAAACGCCTGATACGGATGCTCCGCTTGCTTCGCTTCCGGGTAGTGGCGTTCGATCGCGTAGTCGGCAAGGTGACGCAGCCCGTCGACGTCATTTTGCCCATAGAAAAATTGAAACGTCCCCACGCGAATATGACTACTGGCAACGCGGGTGAAAATTGCGCCCGGCAGCGCTTGCTCTCTTCGCACGATGTCACCAGTGATTACCGCCGCGAGCGCCCTCGTCGTCGGCACCCTCAGAGCTGCCATTGCTTCACTGAGAACGTATTCTCTCAACACAGGCCCCAGCGCTGCTTTTCCATCTCCACCGCGCGAAAATGGCGTTCTACCAGAGCCTTTGAGCTGGATGTCACGACGGCTGCCGTCGCTGCCCACGACCTCTCCTAACAGAATCGCCCGGCCATCGCCCAGCTGCGGAACCCATCCTCCAAACTGATGCCCCGCGTAAGCTTGCGCGATCGGCTGGGCTCCAGGGGGAAGCCTGTTACCGCTCAACATTGCAAGCCCGTCCGCCGCCCCAAGCCACTCCGGATCGATCCCAAGTTCAACGGCCAGCTCGCGATTCAAGCGGATCAGCTGCGGATTCGACACCGTAGCCGGATGCACATTCGCAAAAAAATGTTGAGGGAGCCGAACGTAGCTGTTGTCAAAGGCGATGGCGGACACCGGTCAATCCTTAAGTAGAACACCATCCTGCGCAACGAATGATTTCCCGCCGGGCAGCAAAGTGCAAAAAAGAGCCGCGCGACAAACGCCGCAGGCTGCAGTCCGTTCGATGGAAACTTTGGTGCCCTTGTCTCTGGTGATAACAATATCCTCCCAGCTTTCAGGATCTGTTAGAGTCCTGGTGCGTTGGAGCTTGTATGGCCCAGCTCGGTGCGCGTTCCAGTTGATCTCAAAATTTCCCTTTCGAATAACAGTGCTGGAAGTCTCAAGATCTCTGGTTCCTCTGACGTGACGACCGTCTCCACGTGATAGCAACGTGCTGAGCACCCGGTTCAATTCGTCCGAGTTGAATCCGTTGCGCAGATGCACACTTTCCACCATCGCCCTTCGTGCATCCTGAACTAAACCGGCAGTTCGTGAGGCTGAGGGTCGAGGCGAAGGACTTGCCGGAGGCTTCCTCATTTCGTGGATGCGGGGTCTGGAAGTTGCGGTTAGGATGAAGGCCGATGTCAATGCCTCACCCCAGGAATCTTCTAGCCCTTCTCCTTGTTTTCGCGTTCGCGCCCGGGGGCGCGCGGGCGGCGGAGAAGCTCGGTTACAACCGCGATATCCGCCTGCTTCTCTCCGACCGTTGCTACAAATGCCACGGGCCGGACCAGAAGACGCGCAAGGGTGAATTGAGCCTCAATGATCCCGCCGACGTGTTGCGCCCTCGGAAGGACGGCGCGGTCCTGGTGCCGGGGAAGCCGGACGAGAGCGTGCTCATCGATCGCATTTTCACGACCGATGAGGACGACCGGATGCCGCCGCCGGACTCGGGGTTGTCGCTGACGGCGGCGGAGAAGGAAACGCTGCGGCGCTGGGTCTCCGAAGGCGGGGAATTCGAGCCTCACTGGGCGTTCATCGCGCCGAAGAAAGCCTCCTTGCCCGAGGTTTCGGACAAGGCATGGGTGCGCCATTCCGTCGACCATTTCATCCTCGCCCGCCTAGACAAGGAAGGGCTGAAGCCGTCTCCGGAAGCCGAGCGCCGCACGTTGATCCGGCGTGTGACCTACGACCTGACGGGGCTGCCGCCGACGCGCGAGGAGATCGCCGCCTTTCTCGCCGACCGGTCTCCCGATGCCTACGGGAAGGTCGTCGACCGGCTGCTGGCCTCGCCGCGCTACGGCGAGCGCATGGCCGTGGATTGGCTCGACGTCGCGCGCTACGCGGACACGAACGGCTACCAGTACGACCTCCCGCGGACGATGTGGCGCTGGCGGGATTGGGTCATCGAGGCCTTCAACCGGAACCTGACCTACGACCGGTTCGCGACCGAGCAGCTCGCGGGTGACTTGCTTCCGGAAGCGACGCTGGAGCAGAAGATCGCGACCGGCTTCAACCGCAACCATCCCTTCACCATCGAGGGCGGGGTCATCGACGAGGAATACCGCGTCCAGTATGTGTCCGACCGCGTGATGACGATGGGCTTCGCCTTTCTTGGGCTCACTTTCGATTGCTCGAAGTGCCACGACCACAAATTCGATCCGATCTCGCAGAAGGATTATTACTCGATGTTTTCCTTCTTCAACAATGTGCCGGAAAACGGGTTCAACGGGGGAAAACCCGTGGTCGCGGAGCCCGCGATCGCCGCACCCACGGCGGAACAGAGCGTGCGACTGGAAGCCATCGGAGCGGAACTGGCGGAGGTGGAAGGGGAATTGAAGGCAGCCGAAACGGGGGCCGAAGCGGCCCAGCGCGAATGGGAGAATTCCCTTCGTGGTTCGGGAAAACAGGCCGCCATGGTTTGGGAGACCTTGTAGCCACTGGG
>JAQCER010000637.1 GCA_027618625.1 Verrucomicrobiota bacterium | reverse complement strand
GGCCCGCTCACCCGAAGCCGTCGACAGGATGATGTCCGCAATCATGACGGAATACCGCAACGGGACGTTCAACTCCGACAATTTTGACATCAGCGCGAGCGATGACAACATCACCGCCGAGGGCCTGTACGAGAACAAAAAAATCCTCCTTCTCACTGATCAGGCCGAAGCTGAGCGCACCGACATTACGACCCAGAAAGCCCCTCCGAACGTGTTCTTTGGTCACCGCAAACGGTTCATTGGCGTTGAGGTCAGCACCTTGTGGCTCGACTTTTTTGTTCTCATCGGCCTGGGGATTGGGGGACTCACCGTCCTCTTTGTCACCCTGAAAAGAAAACTCACTCGGGTGAAATAATCCCCCTTCTGCTTCATCTCGGTAAAAATGAAGTGCCGCCAGAGGACTACAGCAGAAACTGGACAGTCTACCGTTGCTTCCGTCAGGACCTGGCGGGATTCGAAAGCCAGAACTCCATAGCCCCTGGCGGCATGCAGCCTCTACGCCCATTTATTCCCACCTTCAACCGAAAATCCCCTAATATCAGAACGAGCGGGCTCGTTCTTGAGAATGCCCCCGGACGGAATTTTCAACCGCTTACACAAGATGTCCAAAATTCTCGAAAAATCTGTTGTGTTGCCGTAGAACTCCCGTTAAAACGTGCTCTTTCTTTCCCCAAGTTTCAAACTGTACCAAATAAGCAACTAAAAGCGTTATGTGGAAAACTCTCTCCATCATCGCAGCTCTTCTTCTAGCAGGAGCAGGCGCTGTGTCACACCTTAAGAAGCAAGATGTAGCCGATGCTCGGAAGGAGCTTCAGCAAGCTCAAGAGAACCAGGGCGGCCTTGAAGGCAAAGTTGAGGAAGCTGAAAAATTGGTCAAAGCTCGCCAGGACGAACTGGT
Organism: Verrucomicrobiota bacterium; assembly: GCA_027618625.1. Taxonomy (GTDB): domain Bacteria; phylum Verrucomicrobiota; class Verrucomicrobiia; order Verrucomicrobiales; family DEV007; genus JAGROY01. Next base: position 2,549 of record JAQCER010000637.1, on the reverse strand, counting down.
AGCTGCCAAAGAGAAGAGCGAAGTAGATGCCAAGACCTTGAGTGGTCTTGAAGAACAGAAGGTCTCGTTGACGTCTGACTTGGATGCCAAGGACACCGCAAAGACTGACGCCGAAGCTGCTCTCTCTGCAATGGAAGAGAAAATCGCTGTTGTCGGTAAGATCGAGGAGCTCAAGACCATCATCACTCAATTGCAGGCTGAAAGGAGTGCCGCCGAAGGCAAGGTCGCAAACCTCAAATCTCAATTGTCGGGCGCTATCAGTGAGAAGAAATCAACAGATGCCGCGCTGAATACCGTCAAAAAGGTCGAACTGGACAAGGCGTCTGGCCGGATGGATGGAAGCTTCACGACCCGCGTAGGAACAGTGGATTCGAGCTGGCGCTACATCACAATCTCTGTCGGCGATGCTCAAGGAGTTGTGAAGGACGCGATCCTGGATGTCGTTCGCAGTGGTGAAGTTGTTGGCAAAGTGAAAGTTAGCAACGTCGAGCCATCACGCTCGGCAGCAGACGCTGTTCCCGGAAGTTTCGTGGAAGGATCCAACATCAGTCCCGGCGATCTTCTACGGGTAGCCCCGGAATCAAGGAGCAAGTAAAACCGCCGACTTTTAAATCTCTCCTTTCATACTCACAGTCCCTTTAACGCACTTCAATCTATGGCCAAGATTATCCTTATCCTGAGCATCCTCGCAATGGGCTGCGCCACCTTCTTTGGGATCAAAAACCGACAAGCGCTTATCGAACTCAAGAAACAGACCATCGAGATCAAAAAGCAGATCGACGGCGATTACATTGCATATTCCGAAGCGGCAGAAGCGGCTGACAAGGTGAATAAAAGCAATTTCCCTGAGAAGGAAGGTCAGGATGAAGTCGATGCTGGCATCAGAGCCCGGAAGCTTGAGATTTCTCAGATCGAATCCGCCATCAGCAAAGCAGAGGAGGAGGTTGCCGCTATCGAGGCAAAGACCAATGCACTTCAGCGTGAACTGGATGCGATCGGAGTCAGCCCGGACACTCTCCTCGAGGAGAAAGATGCGATCGAGAAGGCAATCGTCCTCGCCAACGAAGAATCCGAAACGCTGAAGGGCGAGATCGACCTCACTCGTAACGTCATCGCCGGCAATCGTCAGGCCATCAGCGCCATCAATGCCCGCCTGCAAAAGCGCAAGGAGGCCATTGGCGCACGCCAACTCACTGTCCGCGTGCAAGATGTGAACGACGAATTTGGTTTCGTTGTTCTCAACGCAGGGAAGAGCGGTGGCGTTGCTTCCGATTCCCAGTTCTTGATTCTCCGTGGCAGCACACTCATCGCCAAAGTCGCAGCATCGACCGTGCAGCCTGGATCTACTGTGGCGAACCTTGTCCCAGGGTCACTTGCAGAAGGTGCGGTGATCATGCCTGGCGATACTGCCATTCTCGATGCTAAGTAATTTCGACTACCCTTGCGATCCAATGGAACAGCTTCCTTCGCAGAAAAGGCATCCATTCATCACAGTAGCGGCCCTTGCATCTCTGGGAGCAGCATTCGCGCTTTCCAGTTGCGGTTCCTTTGAGACACCCCCGCGGATTCCGCCGCCGCCAGGATCTGACGAATTAAGCAGTCAGGCCTGGAGTGGAGCCGGTCGAGATGCCTCGTGGGAAGGCGGCACTCCTTTTGGGATGCCTAACTCACGCTGACTTCGAATCAGCCAATTTCAGCATTTCCGTTGTTTTTTCGAAGCCGCCTGAGAGCGGGCTTCGATATTCCTACCTCCCGCTACTTTGGGCAGCGAGTGGACACGTTACTTTTTCTGCGTTCTTACCTTCTCCTTCTCTTGCTCGCACTGATCGCGCAACTTTCGGACTTCTCTGGAGAGCTGTTGTTCCAATTCCACAATCTCCGTGTAGCTTCGATTCGCCTTTGCCTGGGCGAGCAAACCTCCGAGAAACACTTCTCGCTCGGCAATCTTGGAACGGAAAAGGGTATCCATTTCGGCCAGCTTCGCCTTATCTTCATGAGAGATCGCCGTCTCCTTGGGATTATTTTTCTCAAGGCGTTCCATTGCAAGTTCGTAGGCAGATTTCATGCTGGCATAATGCCCTCGATCAAACAATTCTCAACGTTAAATCTCCCCACGGTCTCGTCCCATCATGCCGGATCCCAACGCCCAGACTCCCCGCGTCCTCCTTTGCTTCGACTTCGATGGAACGTTCCTCGATTCCGAAGCCCCTCGACCGTTCGATCCCGAGATTCTCGATCGCCTGCTTGAGCTTAAGCGGTGGGGCGCACTCTGGTGCATCAATACCGGACGCACTCTGCCGCATACTGTAGAGGCGATCACGCGATACCGCATCGTCCCCACGCCCGATTTTATTATTGCCAGAGAGTCAGAGATTTACGCGTGCAACGAGTTCAACCGCTGGATCGACTGGGGGGACTGGAACAAGCGGTGCGCCAAGGATCACAAGCGGCTTTACAAGAATGCCAAAAAGTTCTTTCGAAAGTTTCGCTCCTACCTTGAATCAGAGACCAAGGCAGAATGGATCAGCCATCCGCTGGAACCTGCAGGG
>JAQCER010000636.1 GCA_027618625.1 Verrucomicrobiota bacterium | reverse complement strand
AGCCGCCCCAGGCGCTTATAATCATCATCCACTTCCAGTCCAGTTTTCGACGGATGGCGATTTTTCAAACATCGTCGCAACTGTGCTCTCTCACTGGCGAGCTGGCTGACCATGCTGCTCGCAAACAGCTTCTGGTAAGTGCGGCGGCGTTTCGGAATCTCTTCGAACAAGAATCTGCGCTGATCGGATCCTACCCGGTCACGGCTCTTCCCAGCGTGAAACTTCAGAGTAATCTTCGCCCCCGATTTCGTCTCCGTAACATCTGCCGCAAAGATGCCATTCTCACGTTTCGCAGTGTTCAATTCGTCCGCCAGGTTTCGCAGAAGCAATTGTTCGATCGCACGCTTCACTGGCCGTGCGCCGTATCTCGGATCGTAGCCTGCTTCGACTAACAGATCCACCACAGGCTCTTCGATAGTGACAGCCAGATTGCGATTGCGCAGTCCGTCGCGCGAGTCAATCAGGGATAATTCCCGCTTCACCACCTGGCGCACGACATCGCGTGGCAGTGGCAAAAATGGTACGATGCGATCGATGCGATTGAAAAACTCCGGGCGCAGTTCCTTTTTCACAGCCTCAGTAAAATGATCAACAGCCACCCTCGCCATGCCGGAACCGTCGGAGAAACCAAACTTCGAGCCTGTGTACGTCTGGGCACCCAGATTCGATGTCATCACGATAATGGCATTGCTGAAGTCAGCGACGCGGCCCGCTCCATCAGTCAGACGCGCCTCCCCCAGCACTTGAAGGAAGATGTCATAAACTTCTGGTGACGCCTTTTCGAACTCGTCGAGCAAGAGGAGCGAGAACGGCTGATCCCGCATCTGCGATGTCAGGATTCCCTCGGAGTCGCCAAAGTTGCTGCTGGCCAGTCGGCCCGCACTGCCCGGAGTGCTGAACTCGCTCATATCCAGCCGGATCATCCGGTTGCGATCACTGAAGAAGAACTCAACGAGTGTCCTTGCGAGTTCTGTTTTCCCAACACCGGTGGGCCCGATGAACAAGAACGAGGCAAGCGGTTTTCCCGGTCGCGACAAGCGTGCCTTGATCGCTGCAACTGCCGAAATCGCGGCGTCGACTGCACCCTCCTGCCCGATCACCCGATCGCGAAACCACCGTATCGTCCGATCGAGATCGAGAATCTCTTCATCATTGATCAGCAGCGAAGGCATCCCGGTTTCTGCGGCAAACGCGCGGTCCGCGTCCGCTGCAGTGACTGGTCGCTCGGGCGATGGAGCCAACTGCTCCCGCAAGCGCACGATGAAACGCAGCGCCCGCCCGGGAAACGATGAGTAAGAAGCGAAGCGGCGATGCAGCGATTCCACACGGGTGAGCGCTTCTGCGCCGAACTGGTGACCGCGGTCGCTCGCCACTCGTTCAAGAATCGCACTGATTGAAGCTGGCTCCGGCTCGTCCAGTTTCAGTTGACGCACCGCGTCGAGCATGCGCGGATCATTTTGCTCAATCGCCGCCAGTTGTTGCGGTGTGCATTCAAAGACCGCCTGAATTTCTCCCCTGGCCAGCCACGGCCGCAGGAACGACGCAATGTTCTCGGTGCTGGCAGAACTTTGCCCGACTTCCAGCAGCTCGAAGAGATTGCCAAAATTGAGCAGTGCCCGACGTCCCTTGCTTTCGCCAATCATCTTCATGCAGCGCTCCTGCCAGTCTCCCATTCCGGACATGCCTGCAACGATGCGTGCGCCACTGGTGCGCCACATCTCCCTGCCATTCACACCAAAAGCAGGATTCGTGCGGATCATTTCCTCGATCACTGCTGTCTTACCAACACCAGCTTCGCCTACCAGTAGAACGCTCATCGGTCTGCGTCCAAGCAGCCAAGTTCCGAGTAATTCCACATCACGCTCGCGCTCATAGGCACGACGCATTTTTCCGGGCAACATTTGTGACGCCACCTCTTTCAAGATGTCTTCCTTGCCCTCCTCGCCACGTTCTTTCAGATAACGCTCGGCTGGAGTCAACGGGCGAGCATTCCACGTCAGCAGATCGGACTCCACTCGCTGCGTGCGCTGCAGCAGCGCCAAACGGAGCAGCGATTGCAGAGCGCCGTAACGCGTCAGGGTGGATCGCACATGTTCCTCGATCATCTGTTCGAACTTCGACGCATCCGAGGCAACGATTTCGATTCCCAAGGCAGGAAGATACGCGATCAATGCGTCCGGTTGCTCCCACTGCACTCCCTCAATGCGGAACGAGATTGGGGTGCGCCAGGCGGCATCGTTTGCCTGCAACGGCGCGACCTCGACAGAAATCGAAAGCGGTTTCACGCCTTCGGCCGGCACCTGCCGCCGCGTCAGTTCCTCTGGAGCCAGTGCCTTGAGCACCTCCGACGCCAGATCGCGCTGCCGGGACTGCGCCTTCGGCAGCCTGTTCGTGAACGTCGTGATTTCCGGAAAGAACAGCAGCTCCGTGAACATCTGCGCCTGCCCAGCCGGTCCATCTTCCAGATGAACCGTGATCGACAGTGCCCGCATGTGCAAATCCCTCATTTCAGCTCTTTAACTCCGAGATTGGACGATTGCAATCGCAGGCCGCCACCGCAGATTGGAATCTAGACGCCGAAATTGACTGATTGACAGACGCCAGGACGAGGCGATGCTACCTAAGTCAAGCTAGGGCAGCACTGCCCTAGCGGAGGCGATTGCTGGAAATCAGCGCGTCTCAAACCAGATCGGGAGAAGGAAATGACGGCTCTTCAGTGTGATCCCGTGAACAATATCGAGCGCGAGAAATCGTGTCCTTGATGCGTTAATACGCTGTTCACCACTGTCGCCTTGCGGCATTCGAATGACACTTGATGCATCCCTGCGACGTGATCACTGCCGCAATCCACCTCTCAATCACTCATTACAAAGATAAATGTCATTTGAAAATCTCGGCCTCAGAGCCGAACTCGTCGCCGCAGTAACCGCAAAAGGATACACCGAGCCCACTCCGATCCAAGCCCAGGCAATTCCACCGATCCTTGCGGGTCGCGACCTTCTGGGAGGCTCACAAACGGGCACCGGAAAGACAGCTGCGTTCACCTTGCCCATGCTGCAAGTCCTTAGCGAACAGCATGCCGATTCCTCGCGTGGAAAGCATGTGCGCAAAGCTCCGCGCGCGCTCGTCCTCACTCCTACTCGCGAGCTTGCGGCACAGATCGGCGAGAGCGTCGAAACGTATGGAACCGGGCTCGATCTCAAGTCCACGATCGTCTTTGGCGGCGTCGGCATTCATCCGCAGATTAACAAACTGCGCGCTGGAGTCGACATCCTCATTGCCACACCTGGACGCTTGCTCGACCACGCCAGCCAGCGCACCGTCGACCTGTCACGCATTGAAATTCTGATTCTCGATGAAGCTGACCGCATGCTCGACATGGGATTCATTCACGACATCCGCAAGATCTTGAAGCTGCTTCCGACACGGCGCCAGAATCTGCTGTTCTCG
>JAQCER010000635.1 GCA_027618625.1 Verrucomicrobiota bacterium | reverse complement strand
CTGCGGGCGTGCTCTACGGACTTCACGAGAACTGGAACATCGAACAATCGCTCAAGCTTGGCGTCTGCGCCGCAGCCGCCAGCCTTGGCCACCCATCCACATCCGAGGGCGTCTTTCCTGTAGAAGAATGCCTGGCAATCGGCGAAGAATACGGATACCGCGGATAGCCAGGAACGATGCCTTTTCATCTGCAGCGATCGCTTCCTTTTGCATCGATCGCTGCTGTCTCCCTGAGCCTTTCCGCGCTTCACGCTCAGGATCCGTCTGACGAGCTGGAACTCATCCCTGGAAAGAGCTCTGCGCTGTCGTGGCCCGGACTCGATGCTCCGATCACTGTGCGGCTTCCGGACTCGTGGACACCTGAGCGAAAGTGGCCGGTGATTTTTTACTACCACGGCACGGGCGGCCACACAACAATCTCCCTGCCGGTCGCCTACACCGGCGGTGATCATTTTGTCATCGTCGGCATGACCTACACGATCAAAGGAAGCGTCGCCCCTGAGCAATCAGACCAATTCTATAGCGACACCGTGCGCATCTTTGAGGAAGTCAGAACGCACCTCGCGAAGGTTGTCGCGGTCAACCCTGATCGGGCATACGTCGGTGGGTTCAGCAAAGGGGGGTGGAGCGCGGCACACTTTGCCGACAGGCATCCTCTCAAGATCGCCGGGGCTCTCATTCTTGGGGCAGGCGTCAATCCCTTCCGCGAGGGCGAGGAGCTGCCCAGATTTCGCGAGGATACTCCAGTCTACGTAGGCGTTGGACAATTTGAGCTCAACTATGCAGTCAGCTTGCAATCGGCTGATCACTACGGAAAGCGCGGCGCGCGAGTCACCCTCGATGTCTATGATGGGTTGGGACACCAGCCAGCTTCGGACCCACAGTCCGATTATCTCGAGCAGTGGCTGTTGATTGAGGCGCATCGCGACGATGTGAAGCAGCTCAAGCCCGCATTCGACACCTGGCTGACCGAGCTTGGAGACAAAGTGGCTGCCACTGAGCATCCCGTCACGAAGTACCTGATGCTCGAACGCGCTGGAAATGCACCGTTCGCTCGCTTCCTTAACAAGGCGCGGCGTCAGGATTTTTCTGCACAACTCGAGCAACTTAAGAAGCAGCCCGCCGTCGCCGAAGAGTGGGAACTCCGCGCGCTCTACGAATCGACCAGGCGCAACGAAAGCGATGGCGGATTCCGCCTGGCAAACTGGGAGAAAGTCATTCTCGACTACGCGACCATTTACCGCCGTGGCCCGGCAACGACCTTTGGCAAGCGTGCCGGCCTCGATGCCCTGAGAGTGCTCGATTCGATCCGTGAGGCCGTTCGCCAGCGCTCCGAGAGTGGACGTGATCCCGGTGACTTTCTGTCAACAAATGCGCGCCTGGTCAGCGAACTGGAACAGATTCCCCGCTCGTCGCTGGTCTCCTATTTTGAAAATCTCCGCCGTACACTGACCATTCCATTATTGGAAATGGATCAATAGATTAGGGCGCCACTGACACTTGCAGCAGCCCTCGTGGCGGGGTAATCATTCCCATGCATCTCTATTCTTCGTCATTCCTCACTGCAATCGCTCTCGTTGTGAGCGGCATGCTTACGACGAATGCCTCTGCGCAAAAAGTCGCCGCCATTCCAGACGATGTGAAGCAACTGATCGTGGCCACAGGTGACGGCTGGGATTCCCACCGCGGCACCATGCTTCTCTTCGAACGAAAATCTACAAGTTCCCAGTGGTTGCCCGTGTTGTTTCCGCAGCCAGTGCTCGTACTTTTTGGGAAGAATGGCATGGCATGGGGGCGCGGCGCCCTGCCGATCCCCAAGGGCGGATCCCGCTCGACTTTCAAACAAGAGGGTGACCGCCGCACTCCGGCCGGATGCTTTCGAATCGGCCGCGTGTATGGCTACGCTGCCAGTCTGCCTGCCGCATCTCGCTACCCCTACAAGCAGGTCACCAAATGGGACGCATGGATCGACGACGTGAAGCACCCGCTCTACAATCAGCACTTCTATCTCGCCACCCCAGAGCGGGGCATTCCGCCGTGGTTTGAGAAAGCGCGCATGCGCCTGGGCGACTTCGCGTATGCCTGGAAATTGGAGATCCGCCACAATTCCGACCCAGCGGTTCCTGGAGCAGGCAGCGCCATCTTTTTCCATATCCGCCGTGGCGAGGACAAACCGACATCCGGTTGCACCACCATGACGGAGGCAAACCTGCTCAAAGTGCTCCAGTGGCTGGTTCCGGAGGCCGCTCCGCACTACGTCGTGCTGCCAAAAGCCGAATACGCGCGCCTTCAAGGAATGTGGAAGCTGCCGAAACTCCAGTAGTCCAGTAGTATCAGCGCTTGCAGGCCGGGCGAAGTCCTGCGTAAGCTCCGCCATTCCTTGATGACCAACTAGATGAAAATTGCCGTAGATGCCATGGGGGGTGACTTTGCCCCGGCGAACATTATTGAAGGCGTGAAGAGCGCTCTCGCCGATTACCCAGCGATTGAAAAACTGGCACTGGTTGGTGACGAGTCGATGATCCAGGCCGAATGCGAACGCATCGGGCTGCGTGATCGGCGCATCGAAATCGTGCCTGCCTCGGAAGTCGTCCTGATGTCGGATTCAGCCGTTCAGGCGGTGCGCAGGAAGAAGAAATCTTCGATCAACGTGGCGATGGATCTGGTAAAGAGCGGTGACTATGAGGCGGTCGTCAGTGCCGGGCATACGGGAGCTGCCGTAGCCGCTGCCACGATCAAATTGCGCACGCTCCCCGGTGTCGAGCGAGCTGGCATCGCGTCGCCGTTTCCGAACGAGCACGGCGTGTGCCACCTGATCGACGCAGGGGCCAACGTTGACTCCAAGCCAGTGCACATTTTCCAACACGCCATCATGGGTGCCGTTTACGCACGCCACGTGCTCGGCCGGGAAAATCCAGCCATTGGCCTGATGTCGAACGGCGAAGAAGAAGGCAAGGGCAACGAAGCCTCGCGCGGCGCATTCGAACTACTCAAGGCCAGCGACCTCAATTTCAAGGGCAATGTAGAGGGCCGCGATCTGTTTATGTCCCCCTTCGATGTCATCGCTATCGACGGATTTAGCGGAAATCTCGTACTGAAGGGCTGCGAAGCGACTGCAAAAGTGCTGTTCAAGTGGCTCAAGCAGGAACTCAAAAGCACGCCTTTCCGGACGCTCGGAGCGATTATGGCCAAGGGCGCTTTCAAGGATACCTACAGGAAAAGCAGCTACGAGACCTACGGTGGCAGCCCCTTGCTGGGGGTCAACGGCATCGTGGTGATCGCACACGGCTCCAGCTCCGCACTGGCCATGAAGAACGCAATCCGAGTCGGAAAAGAAGCCATCAGCCACGCGGTCAATCCCCACATCGAGGAGGAAATCGCCCGCCACACGGCGGCGACAGCTTGATCATTAGCCAGATCAATCAACTCCTTCCTTGCGCCCCCGCCCGCCT
>JAQCER010000634.1 GCA_027618625.1 Verrucomicrobiota bacterium | reverse complement strand
CTGAAAGTACCTTTCGCCCAGAGGATCAAAATCCGAGCCGCATTCGGAGTGGACGGTTATTTTGAGCACTTCTGCGGGCAGCTGCAGATGTGCCTTTGTGTCGATCTCATCAACATTCTTCGGGATCTTCTCACCCGCAAATTGATCACTGAGACCAATGGTCACGCAGGCCGCGCGGAATTCTTTACGTTCTCAGAATTCGATCCAGTCGGTGAGTGCCTCTACCTCCGGGCGGTTCCGGCGCACGATCGGAGCCCATCGCACGTTAAGTTAAGAAACGCTTCGCAATTGGCGTAGCGGTTCGCATCGCCAGAGCACGAACTCCTCTACTCCTGCGGAACTTCCCCCTCTGGTCGCGCCAGCAACCACCTTCGATCCGCGAGCACAACGGTTCATTTCCGCCCCTCAATCGAAGATGTGCGCCAATCGCAATCTACCGACGGGCGCAAAAACATCGCCTCCGTCTTGCTGATTCGCGAAATTTCCACCTGGGACGGATGACGCTCCAGGTGATCATATTCGAAGCGCTCGATCGCGCCAGAGATCGAGCGCTTCATTTCCTGTCCGACATCCGCAGCATCGGCTTCCTGGAGCCCAAGTTTCATGCAGTACCCGAACTGCATCGGCGTATTCAGTCGACGAAGTCAATCCTTCCCATGCTTCCTGGTCCGCGGGATCTTTGATCTGCATGAACAAGGTGGGACGTGTCACATTTTCCGGCATCAGGCATAACCATGCACCATCCTATCCCGGCTTCGGTAATGCTCCCTACGGAATTCCTGATGCGACCAGCCTCAATGCTAAGAATGCCGCAACCAGCACACTCATTCCAGAAAATACACAATAATATTAGACTGAAGTGAACTTTCCCGTTGACGAAATCCTTTAATGCAGTTTTTTTAGCATTAATAAACCTAACCGCTCAAAATCATCGATATGAAATCTCCTTGCAATCGAACCGCCCAGGAGCCCCTAACAGTGGCACAAACGTCAGCAGCGCTCTTCATCGCTTTTGCGCTGCTCCAGATCGGATGCTCCACGGCACCCATGCCGAGGCCTGCGCCCCCTGCAACGGAAGCAACCGCAGTGCGATCCAGTTCAACGCCTCTTCAGAATGAGCGCCCAGGTCTCGGTACTGCTTGGGGCGAACAGCGGGACTCCCGCGTAGAGTCCACCTCCTTCGTCCGCGCCTCCAGGACACGCCCACTCGCGGTAAACAAGCTGTTTTACAACGATGACACTGGCGCCAGTGCGATGCTTGCGGGACGGGATTTTCGCAAAAAATCCGGGCCTCTTACAACGGATGACAGGCTCGTTCGGATCGGACTTCAGCATCCGTCTGGAGATTACCTGCCCAGCTATCAATCCGGAGATGATCGAATCTTTGTCGGCAAACCCGGTCAACGCTACACGATCGTTGCCGAGAATCTGTCGTCCAGTAGACTCGAATTCGTGATCTCAGTCGACGGACTCGACGTGATGGATGGCAAGCCTGGGGCATACACCAAGCGCGGCTACGTCATCGACACCGGAGAGAAACTGAGAGTGGCGGGCTTCCGCAACAGTTCGAGCAGTGTTGCGGCATTCCGGTTCAGCTCCGTGCAAAACTCCTACGCCAAGAAGCGCCACGGCGACGCCCGCAATGTAGGAGTGATCGGAGTTGCGGTATTTCACGAGCAGGGCACTCATCCCGAAAAGTGGACTAGCCGCGAACGCCAACGCCGCATGAATGCGAACCCTTTTCCAGAAGCCTCACGCTTTGCTACCCCACCACCGGCAAATGATTGAACAATCTCACCCGCCAGCCCCCGCCAGCCACATTCCTTGATCGATTAAGTATTGATTCATGTTCGCCGTGTATGATGAGGGCAGTTGTTGGGTGTAGATTCCCATCCGGCGAAATAAATCTTGGGCTCTCCGGATGGGAATCTCTCCCTTGTTTCCGCTAACGCGATGCGGTGAAGAATGTGGCAGGCAAAGAGGCAAAAGCTTGCCGACGGCTCCGTGGTCCCGTATGGGTCATGTTGAATTCTTTCACCTGGATACCTCAGTCTCACCATGCGCGTTGCCATTGCCAAGACCTACAAACTTTTTATCGGTGGGAAATTTCCACGCACCGAGAGTGGGCGATATCTGATCGCTCGATCGAATCGCGGTCGCCACCTGGCGAACTTCTGTCACGCGTCGAAGAAAGATTTCCGCGATGCAGTCGTCGCTGCGCGCAGAGCGTTTCCACAGTGGCAGGCTTACAGTGCCTCTCTTCGCAGCCAGATTGTCTATCGCATTGGAGAAATGCTTGAGGGACGCGCCGCTGCATTCGCCGAAGAACTCGCACTCTCGACAGGGTGCAGCGAAAAAGAGGCTCGCGAGGAAGTTCACCTGACGGTCGACCGGCTGGTTCACTACGCCGGGTGGGCGGACAAATTTGGCCAGATCTTCTCTTCAGTGAATCCGGTCGCGTCGCCCCACTTCAATTTTTCATTCCCCGAACCAACGGGCGTCGTCGTTGCCATCGCACCGGACAAGCCTTCGCTCCTCGCCGCCGCGACGATGGTGGCCGCCAACATCATCAGTGGGAACACTACAATCCTGATCACATCCGATCGCTACCCCTTGCCTGTTCTCTCTTTTGCCGAAGTCCTGGCTACCAGCGATGTGCCGGGAGGCGTCGTCAATATTCTCTCCGGGCAACGAAGTGAACTGGCGCCTCATGTGGCTACGCACATGGACGTCAATGCCATCAGCGATGGTTCTGGAGACGAATCCATCACCGCAACGCTTCAGGCAGGAGCGGCTTCCAACATGAAGCGCTTCTCATCTTGGAACCTGTTAGAGCGGGATTGGTTCGGTGCCAAAGCGGAAAATCCCTACCGCATATTAGATACAGTAGAAACGAAGACCGCATGGCATCCGATGGGAGTATAACCAGAACGACGGCGCCACTCGAAGACGTCGCCGGACAACACAGCTCCACCAGGGCGCTGTATTGGGGCAGCATCGTGGCCGGAACCCTCTTCGGTGGCTTCTGGGTCTACGCTGGCAGCCTCAAGGCGATCGATCCGTTTCTCTTTCTGCTCGATGTCCGAAGCTTTCAAATCCTTGGCGATCCCTGGGCCTCATTCCTGGCTCTCGGGTTGCCTTGGTTGGAAATTTTCTGTGGCTTGGCGATTGTCTTTCGCAGGTTTTATCTCGCTTCCTTAACCATTCTCTCGGGACTGCTTGCGGTATTTCTCGCTGCAATCGTTTCTGCATGGCATCGAGGCTTGGACATCTCCTGCGGCTGCTTCGGCAAGACTGACAATGAGACTGACTACGCCGAAATCATCACCCGTGACATTCTGCTCCTGATGTGGTCGCTGGCCCTCATCGGAATCAGCCTCTGGCTGGGCAAAATGGCGAAGAAGTCGATTGTCAACGACGGACTGAACAGCTAAGCTAGGGCCAGTCCCAAA
>JAQCER010000633.1 GCA_027618625.1 Verrucomicrobiota bacterium | reverse complement strand
AGCGTCCTTTTTCCATTTCGATCAGGGCGGTGATCGCGGCTAGGCTGGTTTCCACCAGTGGTTCAATGTCCCGGTTCAGCATCCGCCGCGCCGGTTCGTTTTCCGGAGCGTGGGCGATGTCCTCAATCCGTTGCTGAACATCCTCAAGCTTCGCCAGAGCGCTGACGACCAGGGCGAGTCGTTCGCGATCGACTTTGTCGAACGCTGGCTCCAGCTTCTGCAAATCGGCCAGCGAGGGCTCGATCTCGACCTCCCAGGCGTAGTACCGCGCTTCGCGGGACGCCGGGTCGCCGAGCACCATCCAGCTCCGGAGTCCCGCGAGGGAACGATGCACGCCTCCCAGAGCCCTCGCCGAAGCCTGGGCGGCGGGTCCGCGCAGTTCCGCAAGCCGGAGTGTGTGGAAGCGCAGTCCGCCGATGATGGCAAGCGCGATGAGAAGCGCTCCGATAGCGAAGAACGCGACGGCGCGATGTGAACGGATCAATTTGACCCGAAGCCCGCCTTTTTCTGCGCTCGCGTTTCCGGCCATCACTCGGTCAGGCGTGCTTTGGAATGGTGAAGTTGAAGATCGAGCCTCCGCCGGGCGCGGACTCTACCCAGATGCGGCCGCCGTGCCGTTCGACGACCTTCTTGCAGATGGCCAGGCCGATGCCGGAACCCTGATACTTGCTGCCAGCGCCGTGGAGGCGGCGAAACGGCTCGAAGATCGCCGTCGCCTGTTCGGGCGGGATGCCGATTCCATTGTCCTCGACCGTAAACCGCCAGTCTTCGGCCCGCTGGACGGCGCCGACCTTGATCACGGGCGAGGCGTCCCCGCGGTACTTGATGCCATTGCCGATCAGATTCTGGAAGACCTGGCTCAGCTGCGTGGGGTCGCCCTCAATCGTCGGCAGTTCCCCGCAAATAATCCTGGCTCCGCATTCTTCGATGGCGGCCCCGAGGGCGGCAAGCTTGTCCTCGACGATCTCGCGGGTGTTCACGGCCTCGAATTCGGACTGGCGCGACTCCATCCGCGCGTAGCTCAGGAGATCGGTGACGAGAGCGCGCATTCGCTCGGCCCCGTCCGTGATGAATTGGATGTACTCATCCGCCTCCTCATCCAGCTGCCCCTTGTACTTGCGCTCGAGAAGACCGATGAATCCGGAGATCGTGCGCAGGGGTTCGCGCAGGTCATGGGAAGCCACGGATGTGAAGACGGAAAGCTCCCGGTTGCGTTCCGCCAGGCGGGCTTCAAGTTCCGTGATGCGCCGTCCGGCGCGCAACCGCACGCGCAGTTCGTCCTTGTCGAATGGTTTGGTCAGGAAATCGTCGGCGCCCGCCTCCATGCCTTCGACAAGATTCTGTTTGTCGGTGCGCCCGGTGAGCAGAATGACGTAAACGTACCCGTGGTTCTCGTGACCGCGGATCGCTTTCACCAGCTCCAGACCGTCCATTCGCGGCATCATCCAATCGCTGATGACGCACTTGAAATCTCCACTCAGAAACGTGTCCCAGGCTTCGGCCCCGTCCCTCACCGCGACGGGTGCATAGCCCCACTCCCGGAGGTAGGAAACGAGCCTGGCCTGGGTCGCCCTTTCGTCTTCTGCGATCAGCACGTTCATCCGGGGTCCTTTCCGGATCCGCGTTGAAAGTTCTTGAGCCGATCTCTGAGGTGCTGAACCGTGGTCATTTGGTCTTTCATGGCGTGATATCCGAGTTTGCTTCTTCGACGAAAGACTATCAAGCACTGGCCGGTCGTGTCGACAACGTTCGGCTGTTGGGCTGCTGAATGCGCTGAATGCGTTTTCCGGCATAGGTGTTGCTTCAGGATGCTAGGGGCATTGTGGGCTCGGCTGGCTTGCTGTTCGATACGGCGCTTTCCGGCGGGTCGGGAACGGCTCCGCTGCCTTCGCCGGTCCCGGCCTCCGTTGGCGCCGAGTTTGGCGTCGAGTTTGGCGTAAGCGCCAAAGTCGTAAAAGAAGAACTTTTTGGCGAGACGATACATCCAGTGTTTCTCTGGAATTGCTTCGCCCCGGAGATACTGGCTTCCCCTGGGAGTCATGGATTCCAGTTCCGGCGTCGCTGTGCCTCGAATCGTCGTGTCTTTGGCGCCGTGTTTGAGGGCAAGTTCCTTGACCAGATCCGGCCGTTCGTAGTAGGCGTCGAGGAGGGCGATGGGTAGTTTTGCCCGCATCCTGACCACAAATTCGCGGACCGCGCGGGCCTGGTCGGGGCGCAGGGCGAGTTCAGGATGGATTTTCGGGCCCACGGGGCGGTAGGTGTGGTACCACGCGTACTGAACGCCGCGATCGATCAGGCTGCGAAGCCACTTCTCGGTGAGGAGGTCATCGATATTCGTCTGGCACAGGCTGGTGGCAACGCCCGTGAGCAATTTGTTGTCGAGGCAGTTGTCGAGGCCGCGCAGCGTCCGGGAGAGGACGCGCTGCTTCCCTCGCCGTTCGTCGCCGGCCACTTCGGTGCCCTCGATGCTGATGAGCGGGGTGACATTGGCCAGGTGCCGAAGTTGTCTGGCAATCTTATCGGTGATGAGCTGGCCGTTGGTAAACCCTGAAAGAAGCAGTCCGGGTGCCCGGCGAGGAAATCGAGCAACTCGGGATGCATGAAGGATTATTGGTTCCGGGATAGGGCCGCCTGGCCCGAAGGCCAGACGACGCCCCCCGCAGAGCCGGACGCGCACAATTAACGCATCCGGTTCCTCAAGGCTACGGGTTCACCCCCAAGGCTATCTGCCACCGGCGGGCTCAATCGTAGACGCATTCGGGGAATTCGTCTTGCGCTGGAGGGTCGCAGTGGAGGACGAGCGTGCGTTTTATCCTCCGCTTCACTCCGGCTCTGCGGTGACGCTTCGCTATTTCCTATCCGCCCTCGCGGCAAAGCAGTGCGTCAAGGGTAAGTTCCGTTGCTTGCCAGGAGGTGGCCGATTCCGCTGATTCAGCGGCTTGTTGCCAGTCTTGGAATTCGAAATCCGGTGACCAGTGAGGCACTTGGAGTTCGAACTGAGCGGGATCGGAGGCTTCATCCACCACGCAAGTTGTCAGATTTTCCTCCGATAAAGTGCCAGTCACTTTGTTCTGTATTCCTCAACTGACATAACTTTTCCGCCCAACGCCGTTCCTTCTTCGGGAGGTGCGGCTTTTTTTGTGCGCTCGGGATTCATGCCAACCATTCGCCGTTGCCTACAATTCGCGTAATACGCGATTCTGTGCGCGCACCCGCGGCGACTGGCGGCGCAAAGTCGCGTCCGGGAGGTTTGACGAAGCCAAGGATCGGAAAAAGAAGTCTTGGGAGGTGAACGGTAGAGGAAAAATAGGTTCAGGAAACAGTTCCTTAACCTATCAGTCCAGAGCCGCGGCAGGCACCGTGGTGGGCGTCAAAGGGGTTGTGTTTAGCTAGTGCCTGGGCGGAAATGTCTACGAGCCTATGATAGCTGAATAACGATGTCTTGGAGGGGATTG
>JAQCER010000632.1 GCA_027618625.1 Verrucomicrobiota bacterium | reverse complement strand
TCGTCGAGCGCCTGAAACAACTCCTCCTCGGTCTCACCGAGACCGAGCATCAGGCCACTCTTGGTCTCGACGTCGGGAACCAGCACTTTGGCCTTCTTCAGAACAGCAAGTGATCGCCAGTATTTCGCCCGGGATCGCACCAGTGGGGTCAAGCGCTCCACCGTTTCAAGATTGTGATTGAAGATGTCAGGCCTGGCGTCCATCACCAGTTCGATCGCCCAGTCTTCATAGTTGAAGTCGGGCACCAGGATCTCCACAACGATGCCCAGATTCTCCTCGCGCACCGCATGAATGGTGCGCGCAAAATGTTCCGCTCCCCCGTCCTTCAAATCGTCACGAGCGACCGCCGTGATGACGACGTGCTTCAATTTCATCCGCTTTGTCGCCTGCGCCACACGTTGTGGCTCATCAATTTCCAGAGGGAACGGTTTGGCAGTACTCACCGCGCAAAATCCGCAGGCGCGGGTGCAGCGGTCGCCGGCGATCATGAATGTCGCCGTCCCCTGGCTCCAGCATTCCCAGCGATTCGGGCACTCCGCTTCCTCGCATACGGTGTGCAGCCGAAGATCAGAAATCAGCGCCTTGGTAGACCAGAAAACCGGGTCTCGCGGCAATCTAACCTTGATCCAGTCAGGTTTGCGTTCACGGTGAAGGGATGGGTCGAGTTTCGAACTCATGGTTTGCTCGCAGGCGATGATGTGAAGCCCGCTCCGAACCATTGCGCATGAACGCGCGGTCCCGCAACTGATTCTGTCCCCGGCCGGGTAATTTCGCCACCTTCACACGATCGCACTATTTTCGCTGCCGCCGCGCCAGATCTGTGCTTACCTACTGGATATCGACAAGGAAGTTCCAGACGACCAGCAATTGAACCTCAAGGGCGCATTGATCCTCGCGGATCCGTCCCTGCACGATCCCAATTTTTCCCGCAGTGTGATCTTACTGACGAATCATTCCAACGAAACCGGTGCCCATGGGTATATCCTGAACCGGCCACTGGGAAAATCGGTCGGCGACGTCTTGCCGTCCGCGGAATTCCCTGGAATAGAATCGGTGCCGATTTTTTTTGGTGGCCCGGTGGCTCAGGAACAGCTGACCTTCGCCGCGCTCGAATGGGATTCCGAGCTTTCTGAGATCGCTGTGCAAACCCACCTTTCCACCGCTGTCGCGGGTGAGCGCCTCGCGAGCGGTGCCGTTGTGCGAGCATTCGTCGGCTACTCCGGCTGGGGTGGTGGCCAGCTTGAGGCAGAGTTGCAACAACGCGCATGGATCACCGGAAAGTCATCCCAGCTTGTCCTTCGCAAAGGAAAAGCCGATCAGCTCTGGGCCGAAATTCTGCGCACCATGGGCCCGTACTACACTCTTCTGGCAGGCACACCGAATGATCCGTCACTAAACTAGCGACTTTCGCAAGATTCCTGCTTACAAGCGATTCAATGAACCATTCAGACGAAGAAATCTCGACACTCGACAAAGCACTCAAGGTCAACCTGGACCCGCGCCGCTATGGTACATTCGCAGAGATCGGGGCTGGCCAGGAAGTGGTGCGCTGGTTCTTCCGCGCGGGCGCAGCAGCCGGCACCATTTCGAAGAGTATCTCCGCCTACGACATGAAGGTCAGTGATGCGATTTACGGTCAATGTGAACGCTACGTCTGCCGATCCCGACTGGAGAGCATGCTCAAATACGAGCAGGATCTGAACATCGACCGTCTGCACTCGGAGTGCGGCGACACCACTGCGTTCTTCACTTTTGCGGACACGGTTTCCGCCCGCAATTTTCAAGGAACCAACGAATGTCATGGCTGGCTGGGAATGAGACTCCAGGCCCACCCCCGCGACGAGAGCAGCCAGATCATCATCCACGTCCGGATGCTCGACAAGACCAACGCCCTGCAGCAGGAAGCGCTCGGGATCATCGGTGTCAACCTGGTCTACGGTGCATGCATGCATCATCACAACCCGGAGCATCTCATCGAGTCGCTGCTGGATAATCTTTCGACGGCACGCATCGAAATCGACATGATCGAGTTCTCTGGCATCGAGTTCCGTCATGTGGACAACCGGCTGATGAGCCTGAAACTGGTGCAACTAGGCCTCACGAATGCTGCCATGTTCGGCGCAGGAGGCAAGGTCATGCAACCCTCTGAGGTTCTGCGAAAGCAGGCGGTTCTGGTGGAGCGCGGCAGTTTCCGCCCCGTCTGCAATTCGAACATCGACATCATGCGCTGCGCCTATGAGCGCTTTTGCGAAGAACCTGGAGTCGAAAAGGATTCGGTGATTCAAGTCATGGAGATCACCATGCGCAAACTCATGGCCGACGGTCAGATCGACTATCGCGACTTCCTTGCCAGGGCAGACATGCTGGTGGCCTGCGGCATGACTGTGCTGATCTCGGACTACTTTGAATACTACCGCCTCGCTGCCTATCTGAGGCGCTACACCCGGTCGAAGATCGGGATCTCCATGGGCATCACCAGCCTGCAGGAACTGTTCGACGAAAAATATTATACCGAACTCGACGGCGGCATTCTTGAGTCGTTCGGTCGCCTGTTTAAGAACGACCTCAAGCTCTACATCTATCCGTTCATGAACCGCAACACTGGAGAACTCTGCACGACTGAGAACATCACGATCGCCGACGACTTGCAGAAGCTCTACGGATACCTGGTCGACCGGGGATGTATCGAGCAACTGCACGGCTACGATCCGGCATGCCTCAAGGTATTTTCGCGTGACGTTCTCAACAAGATCTCAAGCGGCGATAGCAGCTCATGGGAGTCGATGGTTCCCAGTGAAGTTGCGGACGTCATCAAGAAACTCGGTTACTTCGGCTACGGTAAAATGCGACAGGCGCAGCGTAGTGATTAGTGATCAATCAGGGCACTCAATCTTAAAGAAATCGCTCGTCCTGATACACCCATCCGGGCCCCACTGAACCGGGCCGAAGGCCCAGCCTCAACTTAGCCTGGGGCCACGCCCCAGGAGATCGTCGCGGCACCGCACCGCAGGCTGAATGCCTGCCTCAACCGCAGCATTGTTGCATTGTTGCCGCAGCTCAAGCGATGAAGTTGCGCAGCGCCTGGGATCGGATATGGTGGCAAGATGGACACCGACACTCAGACCAGCAGCCGCGGCCGCCTCCTCCTGCAACGCATCGCAGCAGTGACCATGGCGGCAGGAGTTGCGTTGGGCGCTTACGGAGCTCACGGGCTTGATGCCGATGCCAAGGGGTTGGCCAATTGGAAAACGGCCGTGCTCTATCACCTGATTCACGGCATCGCCCTCTACTTTCTGGCAACCCGACCATCGAGAACTGACAATAATAATTATGGCCCGTGGTGGTGCCTGTTCGCGGGCATTCTTATTTTCAGCGGGATGCTCTACGCTATTGTATTGACCGGCGTCACCTGGCTGGGGGCCATCGTTCCCATTGGCGGGCTTGCAATGATCATCGGCTGG
>JAQCER010000631.1 GCA_027618625.1 Verrucomicrobiota bacterium | reverse complement strand
CACACGCGTGAAACAGTTCATCATGGATCACTACCAGTTCAATCTGGACTTAGACACATGGGGCCTGACCACGAAAGAAAGTGAGCTAGCACGCTTTGCGTCGTTTATTGACGAAGATACGCTGGGTCGCTCCAACGCGCTCTTCGGTTACGAAGGCGACAAGTATTACTTCGACATCGATATCCGTACCCATTTCGGTCTGGATAAATACGAAGGCAACGTCATTCCATACTGGAAAACGGAAACCGTTGAATCCATGGACGCCTTCAAACATCGCCCCAACTACCACACCGGCGCGGGCGAATGTGTTTCCCTGGCGGCCCTGTATGCCGCCGCCCTGTTCATCATTGCGCGGATCCCGCTCAAGGACATTTACCTGATGGCCACGCCGCTGCATTCACAAAACTTCATCGATATAAATGACGGCGTCCTGACGAACAATCGGCGCCTGGTCACAAAAAAAATGTGGGTCAACGGCACGGCTTTGTCGGCGCAAGCGCGTCGCGCCCTCGAGAACGAGCGCGTCACCATGATCGCGCACGAAACGGGAATCATTCACACCATCTACCCGGAAGCCACGATTCAACCCGAAGCCTACGAGCGCTTCGCGTCGCAGATGCGCGTCTTCCTCTCGACCACGCTTGACGCCGAAGTCCTCGGCAACTTCCTTAGGCACAACAGCGACATCCAGGAATGCTTCCAGTTACGCTGGCCACGTCACGGCGTCGACCATTACATTTCGGTCGACCGCGTGCTGGCCTACGAGAGCAACAGCTCCTACCGCATGACCGACAATACGCGCGCAAAACTCATGGATGAAATCGATGCAGAAGAGTTTCATTGCCAGCCGCTGCCGAGCCGCGTGATTTTGAACGACCTCGAACAGTTCATCAAAGACCAGCCCGTCGACATTCATAACCGAGACGATGTTCAGCGACTCAAGGGCCGCTTCGCGTCAGATTGCATGAATGCCGAAAAGGCGCTTGAGACGCTGGTACAGTTCTGTCACATCGAACCGCAGTTGCCCGATCAGAACACCAAACAGTTTCAGAACGGCGCAGCGCCGCTTAACCTGGATATCGACATGGCACGCGAGGACGTGATCGAGCGTCTGCAAATCATCCGTGAATCCAACACAATGGCCGAGTTGGCGTTCTATGCCTATCGCGACCTGAACCAGATCGAACCGGAAGCATTTCTGCAGGCCTGTTTGACGCGCAACCCGGTTTCCATCACGGCGCTGTCGACCCAAAATGATGATTCCGTCGTCGCCACCCTTAACGACCTGCCTTCCGAATCCATCTATGATGAAGACGGGCGTCTCGCGCAGCCCGACGAGGTTTGGAACTTCGCGCGAGGTGACGGCGCCGAAAAAGCCCTTCTACTGGCCAACGTGCTGCGCGATCGCCACCCGCAGGCAACACTTCGCTTCGATGTTACACCGACATCTGTCACGCTGAACCTGGATGACAAGGCATACAGCTTTGCATCGACCAAACAGCTCAACACGGCCGAATGGCATTACGGCGTCTAGGGCCGTTCGGTCCCATCGGTCCGCACCGCGCCGGGTGCACCGGTGCTGACACCGTCGGGGCGTGTCGCGATCGTCACCGTGGGCGTGACCGTGAAATCCTCGTCTCGATCAAAAGGATTCACAAACAAGGTGATTGCAGTGCCTAACAGCACAACAACAACCATCGCCCAGGAAACGGCCACGTGGTGGCGATAGATCCAATCAAGGATCGGATGCATGAAGGCCCACATCACACGTCGATGCCTAGCGTCGGACAAGCGGTCCGGCATGTGACTGGTGTCCGAGCCCGCATGCAGCGCATCCAGCGTCGCGCGAATTTCGGCCGCGACCACCTGACAGCCTGAACACTGGCGGACATGCTCCCGTACAAACGCAGAGCGAGATTCGCCCAGCTCTCGCGCCATGTACTCGAAGAGCAACGCCTGCACTTCAGCACAGCAATCCAGGCTAAAGGGCGTCTCCTCTGCGTTCAGTTCTTTGTCGCGGTCTTGATTATTCATGACGTCGGTCCATCATTCGGTGTCTCTTTTAATCGCGTCAACTCCACGGCGAGCTTCTTCATGGCATGATGTAGAATGTAACCCACATTGGTAATCGTTAGCCCGGCGATGGTGCTGATTTCCTTGTAACTTTTTTCTTCATATATTTTCAGAATCACGAGTTGCTGATCACGTTCGGAAAGTGTCCCAAGCGCATCCGCCGCTTGAACCGCCTCGTCTGAAATACGAAAGGCTTCGCCGCGATTGGGGTCCACAGTGACGGGAATCTCCTTCGACTGCTTTTCGTGCAAGGCCCGACGGCGTGATTCTTTGCGGATATAATCCACGGCACAATTGTGCGCCACACGATACAGCCAGCTTGAAAGTTGGGGCGACGGCACCCAGGCTTCCTTCCAGCCACTGAGGAAACGAAGAAAGGTGTTTTGAACAACATCTTGCGCGGCATCCTGATCACGCAGTAAGCGGACAGCATAGCGCAGAAGCGGCTTTTCGTATTCGCGCACCAGCGTTTCGAACGCGACGCGCTTCTCGGCCTTGAGTTGTTTCGGCTTTTTATCCACGCCATCCTTGCCTTGCTTGCGCCCGTACGACCATCAGTAGTAGAACGCGCGGCAAACCCGAAACCTTAGCGCATCAGGCGCGATGGCGACAATTACAGCGTCATACTGAACGCCGCATGTGCATTGATCGCTTCACCGATTTCGGCGACAAGGTCATCGGGCGCCGGCGTATTCGTCTTCATGATCGCCAGCGAGCGGTTGGTCTTGCGATCGTGCGGATTGCGAACATCTTCGATGTTGATTCCGCGACTGGCCAACTTGGCGCCAATCGTTCCGAAGACACCCGGGCGGTCATCGTAGAGAAAGTAAATGGAGTACCCGACGGGTTCGTACCACAGCTTGTCGAATTCATTGATGCGCGAAACAATCATGGTGCCTTCGGTAATGGTACCGCGCACACTGACACTCTTGGCCGTGCCCAAGTGCGGCGCGGTCGTCATGTCGACCGTGATGGAGTTCACGTAGCTCTTGGTGTGATCCACTTCGCGGTTCGCATATTCAACACCGATGTCCTGCATGTATTTTTTCGCCGCACGGAAATCGAGCGAGCTCTTGAAGTCCTCTGATATGCCCGCGACGATAGGCACAACCAACCAATCCGCAAACGGCTTCAACCTTCCGTAAAAGCTCGTTTCAAGTCTTCTAACATGCGAACCCTTCGGCAGGATACAGCGACACAGACGTGCCAGCGCGTTGGCCAGTTGGCAGTACTGTCGGTCAAGCCCCTCGGGAATGTCGCGATTGACAACGAAACTTGTGACGCCCTTGCTATCGAGATCGATCAACTGTTCCGCTGCGCGCTTGGCCGCGTTCCGATTGGCTTCGTGGGTGCTGGCGCCCAGATGCGGCAACATCAGGTCCGCGATGTC
>JAQCER010000630.1 GCA_027618625.1 Verrucomicrobiota bacterium | reverse complement strand
CGTTCTTGCTGAGGTCGCCGAAACGGGTCACGACTGCGATTGGCGGCTGCTGCTGAGCGCCGGCAGGGTCAGCGACGATGGCAATGAGGGCGGGTAAAACCAGTCCTAGAACGGTTCTGACCCATTGCGGGTGCGGGAGCACGGTTATTAACATGTCTAGCATGTCCCGAGTTTTGCGGAGAACGGTCTGCGGAGCAATACTGGCATGCTTTTGTCCTTCAACTTGTGACGCTTCCTGCTATCGTCACGGCATGAAGAATTCCCAAAGAACATGGAAAACCGGTGCGAGTGTGGCCAGCATCGTAATGGCACTGGCGGCACTCACTCATTGTAAAGAGCAGGGCGCTGGCGGCGCTGGGGGCTCCATTACCCTGGAGAGTCAGGTGCGGGCGGCTGAACTTGAGGTTGAAAATTTGCAAAAGGAGCTCAAAGAATATCATGCCAACAGCGGGGGAGATGCAGCGGGTTCGGAAGTCGCCGATATGGATGGCATGCAGGCGGAGTTGGATGTTCTCCAGGCAGAATACGAGAATTTAAAGGACGACCTGCAGGAATTTAAAACCGAACACCCCATGCCGCGCTAGCTGTGCTGCTGTAATCGTCGGCTCGTTCCGCAACGGGTCGGATGCCGGAGATCTACATGGACGGAGTAATCATCATCGAGAACACTCACAAGCACATTCCGCTTAGAGAGGTGTGTGTGTTAGGGAGGAAGCGTACCGTTGATGTAGTGATTGATGATCAACGCGTCTCTCGTGAGCACGCGATGATTCGTAAAGAGGGGACAAGCTACCTGCTTTTTGATCTGGACAGCGCGAATGGAACAGTGCTCAACGGGGTTCCGGTAACACGTCCAACGCGATTGAAGGACGGTGATCAAATCGAAATCGGCGGCAGCCGCATCAAGTTTTACTCTCAGCAAATGGCCGACACAACCCGCATGGGAATGGGCGATGCCACCATGATTGGCTTTGCCGAGCAGTCGATGCTGTTTCTGGTGGCCGATGTCAAAGGTTACACTCGCTTGTCTGCAGCACTTTCTGAGTCTGAGCTGACCGGGCTGATGCGCATCTGGTATGCTGACTGTCAGGAGATTCTCGGCGAAGGCGGCGCGATCATCGATAAATTTATTGGCGACTGTGTATTCGCCTACTGGACTTCCGAGCAAAGTGAGAACCGCACTCGGGCGGTCGAGGCGTCGTTTCGACTGCTGGATCGGACGCAACAGTTGTCGGATCGGCATGCATCGTTGCTGGCACCACACAAGATGCTTCTTGAGTGCGGCGTCGGCTTGCATTGCGGTCAGGCCAGCCTCGGCGCTATGGTGCGCGGTCAAAAGACTGCACTGGGCGATGCAGTAAATCTAACCTTTCGGCTGGAGTCTCTGACACGGACAGTTGGTGAACCGCTGGTACTCAGTGAGCAATTTGTCTCCGGCTGGCATGAGGGCAGGGGGCGTTGCAAATCCCGTGGCAGCCATGCATTGAAGGGGATCCCGGCTCCTGTGGAAGTTTTCGTGGTAGACTAGCGGGCCAGTTCGGCAGAGAGTGGTCCATGATGCTGAAAGGTCTCGCTGACTACCATACTCACAATGCTCTCTGCCGTCATGCCGAGGGCGATCCAATCGATTATGTGAAGAGTGCTCAGGCGATGGGCCTGGGCGAAATCGGCATCTCCGATCACAGTCCGATGCCGACAGAGATCGACGACTGGCGGATGCTGCTGGAGGATTTTCCGCGCTATCTGGAACGTGTGGCAGAGGCACGCGAGGCGTTTCCAGACTACCCGGTGCGGCTGGGGCTGGAAGTGGATTTTCTCAACGGGCATGAGCCGTGGATTGAGAAGCTGGCAGGCATGGCAGCGTTCGATTATTTCATTGGCGCAGTGCACTACATTTCGCCGGAGTGGGACATCGACAATCCCAAGCACCTGTCGCGCTGGTCGCAAAGTGATGTCACCGATGTCTGGCAGCGCTACTGGGATGCCTATACAGCATGCGTGCGCAGTCAGCTGTTCGATTTTTATGCGCACCCGGATCTCGCGAAAAAATTTGGTCATCGGCCGGAGGGTGACCTGCGGCATTTCTATGAGCCGGCGATTCAGGCAGCCGTCGATACCGGAGCTGCTTTCGAAATCAACACCGCTGGGCGCTACAAGGACATCGAGGAGTTCTATCCTGCCGTTCCGTTTTTGGAAATGATGGCAGAGGCAGAGTTGCCAGTGCTGGTCAGCTCGGATGCGCATGATCCTACGCACGTAGGCCGTGACTTCATAGAAGCAGTGGAACTGGCGAAGATGGTGGGCCTCACCACTACTGTCCGCTTCGAGAAACGGCAACGCACTGAACTTCCACTGCCGTAAACCCTATCGCCATTGAACAGTGTCATGACGCCGTTGAAACTTGAGCTTCCCCGCTGGTTCGACCTCCATACGCACTTTCGCCAGGGACCAGCGATGCCTGCCTATGTTCAAGCGCATCTTGAGATGGGGTGTGCCGGCGCGCTGGCCATGCCGAACACCCGACCTCCCATTTCTCGCGTCACTGGTGTTGCCACCGAAGATGCCTGGAGCATCGAGCACTATCGAGGCCTGTTGGATGCCGCAGGGGCAGGTGCTTTCGAGAAGGTGATCATTCCACTGTATCTGACCCGTGACACGACTGCCGATATGATCGCTGCCGGTGCCACCAGCGGAGCCTTGGAGGCCTGCAAATACTATCCGCCGCACGGCACCACCAATTCCGAGCATGGCGTACCGATGGCGGAGTTCATCGGTGGCGATGTCCTGCGCGCAATGGTCGATCACGATGTAGTTCTCTGCATTCACGGCGAGCAACATGCGCTGCCTGGGGATGAATACCTCTCTCGCAAGCAGAGTGCCGAATCCGTTTTCTACCAGGAAGCGCTGCCACGATTGCGCGATGCGCACCCTGAGCTGCGCATTGTCTGTGAACACATCACCACCCATGAAGCGGTCGCTTTTGTGCAAAGTGCCGATCAAAAAGTGGCTGCGTCGGTGACACCGCAGCACTTGTTATACACGCTGGGCCACCTCATTCAGGGGTTACGTTACCATCTTTACTGCCTGCCGATCGTGAAGTTTGAGGACGATCGCGCTGCACTGAGAGATGCCGTCTCACAAACGGGACAGACGAAATTTTTCGCCGGCACCGACAGCGCTCCCCATACGACGAAGGCGACTGATTGTGGTTGTGCGGCGGGATGCTTTACTGGCGGCTGTGCTCCCCAACTTTATGCGATGGCATTTGAGGCGGCCGGAGCTGATCTCGCGACACCAGCTGGTGCCGCTGCGTTTACCGCGTTTCTGTCTCACAATGGCCCCAGGTTTTACCGATTCCCTGTGTCGACTGAAAAGTTCTCGCTCGTTCGCGAAGCATCGATTACCACTGAGTTGAAAACGCCGGAAGGAGTGGTGACACCACTACCATTGGGAATGCAGACGG
>JAQCER010000629.1 GCA_027618625.1 Verrucomicrobiota bacterium | reverse complement strand
GCATTCATATTCCTCTTTGCATCAATAGATTACACGCTCCATCACATTTGAAAACACGCCCTAGTGTGGCAATGTCAGGGCTGCATCGAAATCCGAGGTCTCAGGTTTTTCGGACTTGCTGCGAGTTTTTAAACAAAACCGAATTTCCCAAGGTGCTCAAGAGCCTTCAGATCTCGGTTCCCCGAAAGCGGCACAGGTATTCGCATTTTCTGGCACATCGCGCCTTTGTGCCATGCTTGCGCTGACTCCGGCGGTGAGTGTCGCTGGTTCAAGGTGCTTGCGCACCTTCGCTACTGCGTGGTCGGCGGTGAGTCCGTGCTTCTGTCTGAGGACAGGAACATTGCCGTGCTCGATGAATTGGTCCGGCCAGCCGATGCGTTCCACGGGTGTGTAGAGCCCGGAGCTGTAGAGGTGTTCCATCACTCCACAGCCAAAGCCGTTGTGGAGGACGTGGTCTTCAAAGGTGCAGATGACCTGTACTTTCCTCGCTACCTGCTCCAGCAGCTGAGTGTCCATCGGCTTGATCCAGCGGGGGTTCACGAGAGCGACGGAATAGCCCATTTGCTCAAGCTTGGCCTTGGCTTCTTCTGCCATCGCGAACATCGACCCAAGACCGATCAGGGCCACATCCGTGCCATCGGCCACGAGTTCGCCCTTGCCGATCACAAGTTGTTGCGGGCGTTCTTTCGGTCGCGCGCCGGTGCCGGTTCCGCGAGGGTAGCGGATCGCGATCGGGCCGTCGTTGTAGTGAGCCATGGTCCATAGCATGTCGACGAACTCATCCTCATCTTTTGCCTGCATGTGGACAAGGTTGGGTACAGGCCGCAGATAACCTATGTCAAACAGCCCATGGTGCGTCGGGCCATCATCCCCGGAGAGGCCTGCCCGGTCCATGCACATCCGGACGGGAAGCCGCTGGATCGCCATGTCATGAATGATCATGTCGTAGGCGCGTTGCATGAATGTGGAGTAGATGGTCAGGAACGGCTTCAGGCCCTGGGTCGCCAAGCCGCAGGCGAACAAGGCCGCGTGCTCTTCTGCGATACCGGTGTCGTAATAGCGCTCAGGCAGTTCGTCCTTGAAGACGGACAGGCCGGTGCCACCAGGCATCGCCGCGGTGATCGCAACGATGGCCTTGTCCTTCTTGGCGAAGTCCGTGACCGAGCGAGCGAACACCTGGGAGAAGGTGGCCGTTGGTGTCGCTTTTGTTTCTCCTGTCTCCAGGTGATAGGCTCCAAGGCCGTGGAATTTGCCGGGATTTTCCAGCGCGGGCACGTAGCCGCGCCCCTTTTCCGTGAGAACGTGGAGAATGACCGGTTCGTTCTGCTTTTTAAGAAACTCGAAGGTGTGAATCAGCGTGTTGATGTCGTGGCCGTCGATCGGGCCGTAGTAACGGAGACCGAATTCTTCAAAAATCACACTGGGCAGCAGCAGATTCTTCGCCCCTTCCTCCACTTTCTTGGCAAATCGATGCGCCAGCTTGCCGCCGAACCGTTCCACCAGATGCTTGGCCTTCTGATGGATTCCGGCGTAAGTGGGATTCGTGACCAGCTGGTTGAAATACGTCGCCAACGCGCCAACATTCTTGTCGATCGACCACTCGTTGTCATTGAGCACCACGATCAGTTTGCGTGTGGTGTCGGAAATGTTGTTGAGTGCCTCAAGAGTAGGGCCACAGGTGAATGCGGCGTCGCCCGCGATAGCGACGATGTTCTCATGGGTGCCCTTTAGATCCCGTGCTGCGGCCATTCCCAGTGCTGCGGAAAGCGCAGTGCCCGCGTGGCCGGCTCCATAACAGTCATGCTCGCTCTCAGTGCGGAGAAGGAAGCCATTGAGGCCTTCGTACTGGCGGATCGAGTCGATCTTGTCCCAGCGGCCGGTGAACATTTTGTGCACGTAGCCCTGGTGGCTGACATCGAAGAGCAACTTGTCCTCAGGTGTATTGAAGACGCGGTGCAGGGCGATGGTGAGTTCCACTACACCCAGATTGGGGCCGAGGTGGCCACCGGTTTTGGAAAGGGTTTCGATCAGCGCCTTGCGAACAACTTCCGCCAGCACGGGCAATTGTTCGACATCCAGGTTCTTGATGTCTCTGGGAGAGCGAATGCGCGGTAGATGCATTTCTATCGGTTAAAAGAGGCGAATGTCGTCGGATCCTTCTTCGGAATCCTGATGGGTTACGGAATCAAGTGGATCGACTCGGACTGGAATGACGGATGAATCAAGGGCGGTATCGTCCACCCCGTCAAACGCTTTTAGCGACACCGCACCGCTTTTACGTTCGGATGCGATGATTTCGACCCGCTGTTGCGCGGCCTCAATGCGATCCTGGCATTGGGTCAGCAGCCGAGCGCCTTCCTCGTACTGGGCGAGCATCTCTTCCAGCGCCAGGGAATCCGATTCCATCGCGTGGACGATCTCCGCCACGCGTTCCATCGCTTCCTCGAACGGCATCTCCCCAGCCTCTGGAGACGGGCTCTTTTTCTTAGGCATGAGCAGGGAGGTCAGGGAAAGGGAGTAAGTCAGGGGAGGGCGTCTGTGGAGTAAATCGTTACGGCTCCGGTGCCAACGGATACCGGGGAACCGAAGCGGTTGCGAATGAACGTATCGCCTTTGTTCCAGATGCTTTCGGTGCCGTAGAGGATCTCCTCTTTGTAAGCACCCCACGGGCCATTCAGGATCTCAGACCCGAATCTCGCGTGCGTCGCGAGCGGTGTGAAAATGATGCGCTTGATCGGTGCCTTCCGGTCTTCGGTGATTTTTGCAATCTCCTCGAACTGCGTTTCCGTCTTCGGCAGCCAGACGCAGACGCGATCTGTATACCAGGCGATTGCCCACGGAGCATCAGACGCCACGATGCCCGTTTCTTTGTCCACGCCCTTGACGGCAGAATAAAAAATGTCCGGGAAGTAGGGATAATTGCGCTTCAGCTGGCTCTCGCTACCAATCGTAATGCCGGAGCGGATGGCCCAAGGCAAGGTGAACAAAAGGGGCGCAGCACTGATCAGAACAGCGAAGATCAAGTGGCCGTTGCGGATCATTGGGATCTGCACTGGAAGACTGAGGCGTGCCCAGAGCACCGACAGGAACGCCAGACCGTAGCCCGTCATCAGTGGGATAAACAGGATGTTCAGCTGGTTGGAATCGTAAAGCCCGTCCTCAATTCCGAATAGCGACATGCCGATCGCGGCAAACATCCACATTAAGAGAATACACCATCGTAAATGGGCAATCTCCGGTCGCTTGAACGGATGCAGCAGGGAAAGAAAGAACAGCGGCGCTGCCACAATTGCACCCAGATAATCGTAAATCTTGTTCAGTTGCGGCAACGTGTTGGCTACCACTTTGCGCAGGAATCCATCGAAGACCGGCGGATCGTCGTTTGGATTGTAGTTGCGCATGATCGTCCCTTCCGACTCACCACCCATGCCCGCATAGAACATGTAAGTGCCGGATCCAGCGATCGA
>JAQCER010000628.1 GCA_027618625.1 Verrucomicrobiota bacterium | reverse complement strand
GTTGTCCAGCGTTTTCGAGCTGGTCGCTTGTTTGTTAACAGTTTCAGGATTTACAAAAATCCGCCCTGCGGGAGGCCGGGAGGCGGGGCGCGTCGAAGCGAATGGCCGGATCGAGATGGCGGGCGAAGTGGGCGAGCATCGCCTAAAAAGGCGGAAAGCGGTGGTAGCGATTTACTTCAGGGGCCTCGAGTTTTGCGCGCCGGCCACCGGGCCAGACGACATCGATTGACTGCACGTTTTGATTCTTCCCCAAGCCAAAGTGTACCATCGGCGCATGCTGGCCGTGGAGAGTCTCGCCGGCGATGATCGCGGCGACCTGACGACCGCCGGCGGTCGTCACGCTGACTTGCGCTCCCAAGGGAGAGCCATACTCTTTCGAATCGGCAACTCGCACCCCGATCCACGCGTTGCCGGTTTCCATGGTGTTGCGATAAACGTGGAGCACCTGACCTTTGCTCCAGCGGTCTTCGACGATGAGCAAATCCATACGACCGTCGCCATCGAGGTCATCGCTCAGGGCGGC
The DNA here is from genome assembly GCA_027618625.1 of Verrucomicrobiota bacterium. Classification (GTDB taxonomy): domain Bacteria; phylum Verrucomicrobiota; class Verrucomicrobiia; order Verrucomicrobiales; family DEV007; genus JAGROY01. The sequence goes on along the minus strand of JAQCER010000628.1, from coordinate 2,945 downwards.
CCGTCCGTCGAATTCGTCGGCGACACCCATGAGGAAAGCCACATTCCGAAAACCGGTGCCGCCCACATTCATCAGGAGATGGCTTTTCTGATATCCGTCCCAGGATTCGGTTTTGTCGAAATACCCCTGATGCACCAGCTGAAACACATTGTGCATCGCTTTATTGGGCTTGGTTTCGGGCTTGTAGATATCGTGACACCAGAAATGGGTGCAGTGGTCCTTTGTTGAAGCCCCGCTGGAGTGGCCATTGGCCACAAAGATGTCCTTGTCACCGTCGTTGTCGAAATCGAGCGATGTGGTGCCCCATGTCCAACCGGTGCGGGCAACCTGATCCTTGAACGGGGGCTGCTCGTATCGCTGCTTGCCGACGCGGAGATACATCCTGTTTCCGTAGCCCATCTTCATGCGCATCTCCTGAACGTCCCTGGCATCATCGCGGCCCGCGTTCATGGATTCAAGACGGCGGGCCGTGGTCGATCCCATCCCGGCAACGAAGAAATCGAGCTGCCCGTCGAGATTGTAGTCCGCGAAGGTCGCTGACATGCCGAAGAGGTGACGTTCATCGACCAACGTTCCCGTGATATCCTTGAACTTGCCCGTTCCGTCGTTCTCGTAAGCGTCGACTCCCGCAAAATCGCTGACAACGAGGAGGTCGAGATCGTGGTCGTCGTCAAGATCCACGAATGCCGCGGTGTAGGTGCGGCGGTTCCGTTTCTTGTCGAGACCGGCCTCAAGCGTGCGGGGCGAGAATTTTCCAGCCCCTTCGTTGACCAGAAGATACGCTGGAAAGCCATCGTTCGCGTCGTAGTACGGCGCGGGCATCATTCCCATGAAGTAGGAAACCCGGTACTGACCGACCCAGAGATCGACGTCGCCGTCAAGGTCGATGTCGCCAGCGGCAAGCGCGGTCGGCTGCTTCAGTGGCCCGCCGGCTTCCGTGCCCCCCTTGGGCTTGTGAGGGAATGATCCGTCGGCCGCGCCGACATACAGCAGCATGTCGCCATTCATGCTTGGCGTAGCGAAATCAGGAATCGCGTCACCGTCGAGATCGGCAATGACGCCCGCCTCATGGGCTCTTTGCCAGTGATCGAGAAAGACGTTGCCGACAAAGCCTCCTTTGCCGTCTTGGGAGAAAACCGCGTTGCAACCCGCCGCGACCACTTCCGAAAGCCCGTCACCATTCAGGTCATACAGAAGGAGCGGATGAATCCCCGTGGGCTTTCCGGAACGTTCACTCGGGTCAAATGTGAACCACTTCTTAAATGCCGGCTGGCCCTCGCGCCGCAAGATTTTCAATCCCGAAGCATCGATCGTTGACGGCCTCGGCCTGCCGTCGGCTTCGCGTTGTTCCGACCAGGCCACCTTGGCGACACCCTCGACGACAAATCGCAAAGGTGACGTTCTGTGCGCAACATGGAGCACGAGCGAAACCTCCGACCGCGCGATTCCATCCTCGTCGATCTCGAACTTCTGATGATGCCACTCCGACTGAACGAGGTGCAGATCGCTCTGCTTCATCTTCAGGAGCCAGTCCTTCCAGCCTCGTGTGTCCAGGGCTATCCCGTCTCCCGGCCCCAACGTAATAGCCTGAATACCGTGGTCGAGTTCCGCAGTGTCCACGACAGTTCCAAGCAGAATCGATTCCAACGGAATCTTCGCGAAAATCTCGAATGTATCGCCCTTGTTCGTGCGATCCACCGAGAGCAACGAATCCCAGAGGTAAACGAGGCTCTCCTCGTATTCCTGGGCTTTCTTCTCCATGGCAAAGACGGTCTCGTCGAGCTGTCTGCGCTGGGTGAGGAGCGCCTTCGTGGCTTCGTCCGGCTCCTGGCAACCGGCACGGGCCACCAAGGCCAAAGTGACCGCTCCGATCACAATGGTTCGGACGAATCGTTCAAACTGGAACACGAATGCCAGTGGCATCGGGACGGTCACACGCCTGCGCAGGCACTGACATGCAGTGCGTGTGAACAGTATGCCAGACATTGCTTTGGAGGCGGACCGGGTTCTCTGATTTCGGAACTGACTTTACTCTTCTTTAATCCGGTAGTAGCGCTCGGTAGCTCCAGCGGGAACGTTCGTACTGAAGGTCGTGGAGTCGCCTCCGGACTCGATTTGGTCCGCCAATTCCTCCCATTGAATCAAGTTTCCGCCTTCCACCGAATACGTTGCCCCCGGCCGAGAGTTCCACGTCAGGTCGATGGTGTTGGCCGGCAGCTTCAGAACGGCGTTGGTGATTTCGAATGGTGCCCCGGAGACGCCCGCCGGTTTGCCCGGCCCAAACAGATAGTTGTTGAGCACCTCTTCATCTTTCAACACTCCGTCGTGGACTCGGACCACGGCAAGTGACAGAGATGCCACGAGTCCCGGGGTTCCGTTGTCCTCGCGGGAATGGGCGAGACGAAATGGAAACGGCGTCTCGCCATCATCATCGACGGCGTGGGTGGTGACCACGCCCGCGCCGAGCACTTCTTCGTTTTGGAGCACACCGTTCATGTAGACCCGCGTGGTCGTGCCATCGTAGGTATAGGTGAGATGGTGCCAGGTTCCTGCAATAGGAGCATCGGTCACGCTGTTCGTGTTGTCCGTCCAGCTCCCGTCGGCAAAGCCGCCTCCCCAGTGGGTCACGGCACCAAAATTCGAATGGTTGCCGTAGTTGAACTGCATCGCCGAGCCGTCAGGCCCGCCGCGTTCCGACCAGCTCACCATGCACTCCTCGCCGGGAATTTCTTCGTTAAAGGCCCACACCTCAATCGTCCGGGTCGGATCCGGTCCAGTGACTCCTTCGGGCGCAATTGGGCCGATGAATCCATCGTTGCCATCAAAGGTAACCGCCCTAAGGGTAATATTGTTGCCGCGAGTGCCAGGCACCGGGAAAGAAGGCTGGCCGAGGGGTGCCGTGATCTCTTCCACGACCGGTTCGCTGTCGCTCATAAAGCCCGGAT
>JAQCER010000627.1 GCA_027618625.1 Verrucomicrobiota bacterium | reverse complement strand
TGCAGGTAGCCCAGCACACGATGCTCCCAATTCAGCCAGCCAGCCACAGACACCAAGATCACATCCATTACGCAAACGTATTCATTGCGAAGCATCGCGCCAAAGACGTTTTGAGCATCAACATAGCTGGACACGACCCACAACTCAAGCATCATCTCCCTTCGCAGTAACAATAATTTCCACTTCCCGGGCCAAGGATTCTAAAGCATCATCATCGCTCATGCGATGATCCACCCCCACCGTGATCAGCTTACCGTTTTTCAGTTCTGTTGAATCAGTGTAGGGAATCACGTCATCTTTCAGGCTGTGGATGATCACATCTCCCGCATTGACCCGAGGTGACTTCGAAAAGCGTTTCCAGGCCGGGGCAATCAGCACTTTCGGAATCCCGGTTTCCAGGTCCATTGCGATGGCACCGCCCCGACTTGACCCCATGATGATTCCGACCCCTTCCAGGTTTCGCTTCGCGATCTCGACAGATTCGTCATAGTCCTCTTTTAGAAGCTGCGGTGCGACCACCTCATAACCTTTGTCCCTGAGAAAAGTGATCTTCCGTCCGTTTACGCCACCTTCAAGTCCATGTAGAAATAGAATTTTCATGCGACCAGTATTCACTTTTTAACTGGAAAATCCATCGCCAGCTCTGTCATCACGATTCCCTTGTCGAAGAGGTAATATCGAACCCGGTGCAACATGTTGCACTGGCAGGCGAACGATCATGTGGCGGGACAGCCCACGCGACCATGGCTATTTTCCGGGAGGCACGATGATCTTCAACTCGTCAGTGCTTATTCAGTTATAATGGCGGAAAGTTATCGCTATCAATCTACTCAATAGGCATGAATTTTATATCATACTTTTTCTTCACAGAGAGCACAACGAGAGCGCAATCATAAACGATGTCGTCGGTTTCGGGTTTTTTTCCATAGCGGTAAAATTTGGCAGTTAAAAAAACTTGAGGCTTGCGGACGAGACTCGTTGAAGATTCCCACCAGCTCCCTGAAGAGAATTGCCCGGTGATCGGGTTTTGAGCATCGGAGTCTTTGAGCGTGAAATAACGGAAGCCACGGGATTCACCGAGTTGAGCACACCGCAGGAGAGCAAAATCATAGGCTCTCCCTTTCCCTGTGTAGCCATTCGCATCGAAGCTGATGCGGTAGGCGTCGCTAGCGAGTTGCGTCTCTTCGAAGCCTCCAAGAAGTCCATGAGATTGATATGGAGTCGCGCAGCTAACGAGAAAAAGAAAACCAGCAACCATGGAGTGTTGAAGATACTTGCGTCGCATTGCCTGCTCCGCCCCACATGCCTGACAATTTGGAATCATATTGGGAATCCCTATACACCGGCATTTTGAAAGGAAGACAAAAACAGTGACGGCGGCGCTTTTTACCGATTCGCCAACCGCACCGCCACCGCAGATACGCACCAGCACTTCCCGAATCATGGCGGCGACACCATCGAGGCTGTCTTTCATCGCGACGATTTCGGCGAGCTGGATGGAGAGCTTCTCGACGGACTGATTGAGGGACGGTTCCATGCCGATCGTTTTACCGTAATCCGTGGACGCAATCGAGGACGTTTTGACGGCGCTGCGATCCTGAACCACTGGAACGGCGACAAGGGGCTTTTGTGGGAATGTAAGGAATCACTGCTCGAACAACGGCGGCTGTTTCAAATCCGGACTGAGCAAAACCAAGCGGCTTTAGTGGTTGTGTAAGGAATCACTGCTCAAACAACGGCGGACATGGTGCCAGTAACGTTGCCGGTAAGCCTCTCCCATGTTGCAACTCGTTAACGATCAAATGGTGGAGATAAGCGGATTCGAACCGCTGACCCCTTGCATGCCATGCAAGTGCTCTACCAACTGAGCTATACCCCCATCTGATCGAGCGTGAAGAGTTGCGCAAGGCCTCGTTGCTGTCAAGAACGTGTTTCAATTCTCAAGACCACTTCTTATTGACACTACGTGACTGGAGTGGATTCTGTTTCGACTCCGAAGATCATGGCAGAAACTACCGCTATTCATCCAAACGCCACGCCAGTCGATGATGGGGCACCGATCGAGTGTCCAGTCGCCAGATGGTATTACAAGCGCATGGGGCTGATGTTCATGATGTTGTTTGCGATGGGATGCTGGTTTCTCTACGACGCCACGATCGGGTACCCAGCAAAAAAGGAGATTTGGGACCAATACACTGAAATTACGGGGTATGATCTGAAGTTGGTCCGCGAGCTGAAAGGCGCGGAAGAATTGCCAAAATCAGGAGTGTACCTGGCGATCATTGGCAAAACGGCAGACGGCCGCCACTATCGCGTTTTCGACGGAAAGGGAGAGATGAAGCTGGATTTGGCTGGTGAATCGGAGGCGGCGAAGAAAATGGCCATCACCAAGCTGGATAAAGTGCTGGAAGCGAAATGGGCCGAGGCCGACACGCTGGCTGCCGACGAAAAGCAGGAAATCCTTAGCGCCTTGTCTCCTGTGATTAATTTCAACGTGAAAGGGGCTCAGAAGGACAGCGATGGCATGGAAAAGTGGCGAGCCCTCGCGAAAGAGAAAGGCTGGGAGCAGGAACCTGAGGAATATACCGACTCGAAGATCAAGACGCAGTGGGAATTTACCATTGGAATGTTTGTCCTGTCACTCATTGTGGTCGTGGTTTTTCTGCTGAACAAAGGGAAAGTTCTCAAGGCAGACTCGGAAGCCTTCTACCAGCCAGACGGCTCCCGGGTGACATTCGCGAGCGTGTATCGGATCGATCGTCGAAAGTGGGATCATAAAGGGTTGGCATACGCCATGTATCGGACTGGGGGTGAAGGGCGATCAAGGAAGGCAACGATCGATGACCTCAAGTTTCTCGGAGCCGACAGAATTCTGACCCGGCTGCTGAATAATTTCGAGGGCGAGCTGATTGATCGGGTTCCCGATGAGGAGGAGGACGAACAGGCGGTTGCTGAGGAAGAGAAAGTTGCTGATAGTAAAGCAGATGTGACTCAGGAAGAGGAAGTGAGTGCCGGCGAGGGCGATTTGCCGAAAAGTTAACCTTTGGTTGATTAATTTGGTTGCAATGCGTACTGGGGGTGGCTAAGGAATTCCACAATTTCAAAATAATCGCCATGTCCGACAAAAGCATCGAAGAGAAAGTAAGAGAGATCATCTGTGAACAGCTTGGAGTAACTCCAGAGCAGGTCACACTTGAAGCCAAGTTCATTGAAGACCTCGGAGCGGACTCGCTCGACACGGTTGAGCTGGTGATGGCGTTCGAGGAAGAGTTCTCCGTGGAAGTTCCCGATGAAGAAGCTGAGAAGCTTCAATCCGTGGGGGATGTAGTCCACTACATCGAGGAGAAGGCCGAGTAATTTCCTTCGCCTGAACGGCGTCCGCGATTCGGAATTCTGCACATGCGATTTGATCGTGTGAGTATGCGCGGCTACCTGCCTGCCGAATTTTGACGTGTGAGGAGTTCGTCTCCT
>JAQCER010000626.1 GCA_027618625.1 Verrucomicrobiota bacterium | reverse complement strand
AGTCCCTCTACAAATTGAAATCCAAATGGTCTATTGCCAACTTTGATCAAACTATCTCCCACGGAGTAGGCCGAAAATGAAACATCAGCAAATATTCCACCTGTTAATTGCCACGCTTACCAGTGCGGCACTTCTCGGCAGCCAACCGTCCTACGCCCAAATCACCGATCCATTGGGCGGCCAGCCAGCTCCTGGCGCCAAGCCTTCGACCAGCGATCTCGATGCTCAGGTCGCTTACCAGCGCGCGTTTGAGGCGGTGATCTGGTCGATGCCTGCGGTTGCGATCTACCGGTTGCGGATGGGGGCATTCGACAACCTCGGCATTTCCAACAACGGGATCCTGGCTTTTTCCCACACTTGCAAACCGAACAGTGAATTCCTTACCGCGAATGCCGACGTTCCTTACGTCGGTGCCTATACCGATCTACGTAAAGGGCCGGTGGTTCTGGAGGTTCCCGCCAAGACCGAGAAGTCGGTGCTATACGGCCAGATCGTCGATGCGTGGCAAGCATCCATCGTGGATGTAGGACCTTCGGGGGCAGACAAGGGCGTGGGCGCTAAAATCCTGCTGCTTCCGCCCGGCTATACGAAGCCGATCCCGGATGGCTATATTCCGGTGCAGTCATCCGGCTACCGCATCGCTTTTGCATTCCGCTCGGTCAAACTGGCCGGTGCGACCAACGAGGATGCATACAATTATGCGAGAAAGCTCAGGATGTACTATCTCAGCGAGGCTGAAAATCCGCCGGAGCAAACATTCGTTGATCCGAGCGAAATGCGCTACCCGAGTTTGCCGTTCTACGATTCGCGCTACTTTCAGGATGTGTACGACATCGTCAGCGTCGAGCCCGTGCAGACGCGCGACCTCGTCATGATGGGGATGCTCGCCTCGATCGGTATCGAACCCGGCGAGCCCTACGGGCCGACACCCGCTGTCAAAGCGGCAATGGATAAGGCGGTCGTCGATGCCTGGTTCTACCTGCAACAACAGGCCTATGACCGCGCGCAAAACAACTTGTTCTGGCCGGACCGGCACTGGTCCAGCTTGATCATCCCGGGACCGGATCATGGTTTTGGCTTTGTCACCGACACCGCCCTTCTGGTCGAAGCTCGCGGCGTGCAATTCTTCCTCGGCACTTATTATCCCAGGATTTATGACGAGCAGCACGCTGCGAACATCTATCTTGCTCCGATTGCTGATAAAGACGGTGCGCCGCTGAAAGCTGGCAAAACGTATCGCATGCGTGTGCCAGCCGACGTGCCTGCAGCGCAATTCTGGTCGGTTACCGTGTACGACCAGGCGACCTGGGCCTTCATCTATTCGCCGCAAATGCGCCCCAGCATCTCGTCGTTCGACAAATCGCAATTGAAGATGAATCGCGACGGCAGTGTCGATCTCTACGTTGGCCCGAAGGCGCCGGAGGCATTGGAATCGAACTGGTTGCCAACACAGGGCAAACGGCCATATCCGACCATGCGCTTCTATGGAGCAAAGCCCACACTCTGGGACAAGAGTTTTGTCATGCCGGATGTTGAACTGATGGATTGAAGCGAAACGACCAAACCATTTTGCCTGTGAACTACGCTGGCCGGCTCCCACGAGGCGGCCAGCGTATTTAGCGGCGAGTGCAACTGCTCCTCCAGGGGGTAAACAAGAGAACCATAATGAAACCAATCAATCAACGAATCATCCCACTCGCACTTGCGGGTCTGATCACCACCATCGCCTTCACCGGCTGCGACAAAAAAGCGGCCCCAATCTCCCAGGCGAAGAAGGCCGACAAGCAGTCCGACCTCGCCGCGCCGAGCATTGAGGAAACCAGGACCATCGCCGAGGAAGCCTTCATATTCGGCCTGCCGCTTGTGACGAATTACGCGGTGATGCAAGAGTTCTGCGTGGACAAGGACTCGGGGCAATACAAGGCGCCGTTCAACGAGATGCACAACGAAGCCCGCGTCTTCACTTACAAGGACACCGCGGTGGTCACGGCAAACAGCGACACGCCTTACTCGATGCTATGGCTCGACCTGCATTCCGAGCCGATGGTGATTTCGGTGCCGGCAGTGGAAAAGGAACGCTACTACTCGGTGCAGCTTTGAGATGGCAACACCTACAACATTGGCTACATCGGCAGCCGCACCACGGGGACCGAGCCGGGCGATTACCTCGTCGCCGGCCCCGGCTGGCAAGGCGAGAAGCCGCCGGCGATCAAGCAAGTCTTCCAATCCACGACGCCCTTTGTAGCCACCAGTTTTCGCACTCAGCTTTTTAGCGCCGACGACATGCCCAACGTGGTGAAGGTGCAGTTGGGTTACAAGCCGCAGCCGCTCTCGGCTTACCTCAAGCAACCTGCGCCGCCAGCCGCACCGAAAATTACTTTCGTCTACGCGACCACCAAGGGGATCAAGGATAACTTCTATGAGCATCTCGATGCCGCGCTGGAATTCTTGCCGGAGACGGCATTGGACAAGGACATCCGCGCCAGGCTCGCCACCATTGGCATCGGGCCGGGCAAGACGTTCAACTTCAAAGACGTTTCGCTCGAACACAAAGCGGCCGTGCTGCTCGCGATGAAGGCGGGCGACAAGAAAGTGGACGCGGTGATTGCCAATGGCGGCAAGGACCAGAACGGCTGGCGAGTCGGCAGTTTGTCCGGTGGCGACAGCGCGTTCTTCAATGGCAACTGGCTGAACCGCGCCGCCCTTGCCAAAGCGCGCATCTATGCCAACGACCCGGCCGAAGCGATATATTCCGCCACCCGCAAAGACATGGAGGGCGAAACACTCGACTGCAGTAAACACAACTACACGCTCACTTTCCCTGCCGGGAAGTTCCCGCCGGTCAACGCCTTCTGGTCCGTGACGATGTATGACGGAAAAAGCCAGCTCCTGATCGAGAACCCGATTAACCGCTACCTGATCAACTCGCCGATGCTGCCTGATATGAAGACCAACGATGACGGCTCGCTGACCCTCTACATTCAGAAAGACAGCCCGGGCGCCGACAAGAAAGCCAACTGGCTCCCCGCACCGAACGACACTATCTATCTCGTCATGCGCCTCTACTGGCCGAAGACCGAAGCACCGTCCCTACTCCCACCGGGTGAAGGCACCTGGCAACCGCCGGGCATCGTGAAGGCGAATTAGTCTTCCAGACCGTCCTCGTCATGCAGGCACGGATGGACTCGGCCACGAAATCCATTGAGTGCAGACCGTTCCTGGTCCGGGCTGGAACGTCTCCTCACCTCTCAGTGGTCATGGTTCGACAAGACCTGGAACCCGGTGAGTTCGAGCTGATGATGTAACCGTCTTTCGATTGCGAAAAGAGAGAGCCGGTTTCGAACAAGAATGAATCTTACTTTCGAAAATGGACATTGGCTTGCTGTACGCTTTAGGAGTTCCCGCTGTGAAGCTATCGTAGTTTACGGTGGGTTGAGTAATCCGGTAGCACCTCAATCTGTACAGAATCGGTGGCCAGTTTTT
>JAQCER010000625.1 GCA_027618625.1 Verrucomicrobiota bacterium | reverse complement strand
ATCATCGTGAACGATGCCAGCCCGGACCGCACCGGCGCGGTGGCCGATTCTCTGGCACGGGAATTTCCCAACGTGCACGTCTGCCATCACGAGAAAAACCGTGGCTACGGAGGCGCACTAAAAACGGGCCTGCGCTACGGCATCGACCATGGCTTTGACATTCTGTCAGTGGTCCACGCGGACGGGCAGTATGCGCCGCGTCTTGCATTGGAGCTTTGCAAGCCCATTGAGTTCGGCGATACCGAAATCGTTCAAGGTTCACGCATGAAGGGCGGCGGAGCCCGCGAGGGAGGCATGCCGTTGACCCGCTACCTGCCGAACCGAATTTTGACATCGATGGAGAACCTCGTGTTCGGCACGCGCATGGCCGAGTTCCACAGCGGCTACATGATCTATTCGCGCACCCTGCTTGAGCAGGTGCCTTTTGAAAAAATCCAGGACACCTACAACTTCGATGCCGAGATGATCATTCTGGCGCACCTCTGCGGGATTCGTTGTGCGGAGGTGCCTATCCCCACTCGCTATGATGACGAAGTCTCAAGCCTCAATCCGATTCCCTACGGATTAAACGTGCTCAAAATGATGTGGCGATTCACCACTGGCCACTACCGGCAGTTAATCGACGAGCATGGAGCTACTTCAAATGCCAGACTCTAAACGATTTCAAGAATCGATGATCTCGTTTTAGATTTCCCCTAAAGGCATGGCCGCCCGCAAGAAACAGAAGTCCACGTCAAAGCCGACATCGGTCGGCGAACAGGAATCGCGCATTCGCAAACGTTACGACCTGCGCTACTGGATTTTCTACGCGATCCTTGGCGGCCTCTTCATTGGTCTGCTTTCTTATGCGGAGAGTGGCGCAGATCCCGAACGCATCCAACGCCGGATCGACGAGCGCGTCGCCGAGGGCAAGCCGGTCCCGATCAATTACTACATTGCCCAGGAGCTGCCACGCGCCGCGCGGTCGAACGCGATTCTGCTGAGCGGATGCGCCTTAGTCGCCCTGGTTGCGCTGCGCCGGATTCGCCGCCCAGAGTTAATCGATCCGCCAGATCCCGCCCACGCCAACAGCAAGCTGCGCAAGGTCACACCCTTCGCCCTGGCGGGAATCGCTGGAGTGGTCATCGTCTGGAGCGGCATCGCCAACGCGCCAAGACTGACCTCAAGCCTGTGGGCAGATGAAGAATACACGATGCGGAAGTTTGTCGTCGGCGAGTTTCAAGTGAACGAATCCACCAAAGCGCTGGAGTATGTGCCACACACCTGGAGCGAGGCATTCTTCGACATGCACAACACCAACAACCACGTGTTCAACACCCTGTTGGCGAAGCTCAGTCACGAATTTTTCACCAAGCCCCCCACTCCGGCCGACGATGGCCTGTACTTCAGCGAAGCCGTGCTGCGCTGGCCCGGATATGTGGCCGGTCTGGCAGCCATTGCTGCGCTCACTTGGTGCCTGTGGACTGTCGGACTCCGCCATGCCGCCATCATTGCCCCGTTTCTACTCGCGCTTCATCCGTGGTATGTGCGTTACGCCAATGAGCTGCGCGGCTACACCTACGTTCTGCTGTTCACTCCTCTGGCGATCGGACTCCTGTGGAATGCCGTCCGCCGCGGACACTGGGGATGGTGGGCGCTTTATGGCATCAGCCAGATTGTGTTGTTCTATTCTTACCTCGGATGCCTGCACATCCTTATCTCCCTGAACTTCGCCGGGATCCTCTGGATCTGGTTTCAACATCAGTCGATGCGCGAGCAACGCTGGGTGCTCACTGCACGATTCGCCCTGACGAACCTTCTCGCGGCTATGACGCTGTGGCAACTTTACGCGCCATGCGCTCCCCAGGTTCGCACCTTCATGCAAAGTAATCGGTTCAAGGGATCGATCACCGGCACGTGGTTGATGGATGCCCTCGCATCACTTTTCACTGGGATGCGCTGGTTGCCGTTCTCCGAAGAAAACCCGCTGGCGCTCTCGTGGCATGGCTTACTTCGCAGCAGTCAGGGAGTGGTTGGACTTGGCACCCTCGCACTCATTGCAACAATGCTAGGGTTTGGAATCTGGGCACTTGCGAAAAGGGATACCGCTTCGCGCATCCTGCTCATTCCCTTGCTGCTGCCTGCTCCTTTGTTTTTCGCGCAGGCTGTTGCGGGCGGGAACAAGCTTTACCTCTGGTATCTCATCATTGGTCTACCGGGAATCATCGGACTCCTCGCTGTGGGAATGGGAGAAGCCGGCCGACTGTTGCGCAAACCAGCCGCAGCGCTTGCCATCCCCATCCTTTTTCTGTCCATGTTCAGTGTGTCCACCCAGGCGCAACGAGCCAACTACCGCAAGCACGCAATCGAGCCGCTCCAGGAATCCGTCGGCTACTATCGCAAAAACCTGACCCCGCTCGCTCCAGAGAATGAAGAAGTGGTCTCCCTCGAGATCTTCATGCACCCGCGCGGCTACGACCCACTGGCGATTCGCATCCAGTCCTTCGAAAAGTTCCAGGAGCAACTCGATGATGCCCGCATCAAGGGCCGCCCTGTCTTTGTGAACCTTGCGCTCATCGACCTCGCCCGCAAAGAACTCCCTGAGATCATGGATGTATTGGACAATCCGGAAATGTTCACACCTCTCGGCGTACTTTACGGCCAGGATGAACCGTGCACCCGCCACGTGTTCCGCATGCGCTAGCAGTATGCGGTCTTGCTAGACGAAGCAATGCAAGGGTGGATCCGGTCAACAGCGGCACTACTTTTCCCAAACCATATAGCCCCTGATCTGCTCTGCACCCTCCTCTCCAAACTCTGCCCGCAGGTGGTCACCAGAGAACTCTTTGATCGGCAAGTATTTTCCCGTGGCGGAAGCGATCCTCTGGCCCTCAGCGAGAATTTCCGCCTTCGTTTGAAGCATGCGCGCGTTGGGTGCGCTTGTCGTCAGCTCTCCGATGCATTCCACCTCCGTATCCGGCATCAGAACCTTATGATAACGCACCGTGAGCTCGACCGAATAGGCAAATCGCCCCGCTAGAATCCCGCAAGCCCACGCCATCATTTCGTCCAGCGCCGTGGCAATGAGACCGCCGTGAACAGCGTGCTGAAATCCTGCATGGTGCTGCCGAGGCGTCCACAGGCACCGCACGCAATCACCATCCGTAGTCATCGCCAGATTCAAACCGAACGGGTGTTCACTGCCGCAGGCGAAACAGGAGAAAGTTTGAGGAAGCTCAGTCATTCCAAACTCTTCGCAGAGCAGAAAGCCTCTGGCAAGGGCGTTCCAATGCGTTCAGACGCTCACGTTCATCGTGAACCGAGGCTGGCTGGGCCGTTGGCGCTGAGCAATTGCTGGTGGGCTGGTGGGCCGAACCCGACTTGCCATGGCCAGTGGAATCGGTTAACCGTCGGGAAGCCCGATTGACAAATGCCCGTCCCCCAAGCGCTCAACTACGATCAATTTATCATACGGGGGCTAGACCGTGCGCGCAGAAAATTTGC
>JAQCER010000624.1 GCA_027618625.1 Verrucomicrobiota bacterium | reverse complement strand
TCGGTAATCCACAAGATCCGCTGATCTTCACATGGGCTATTTGTGGTGCTTGCGGACACATGCGGCCCAAGGAGGATTTGGATAAGCCCGAAGCCCAGCCTGCCTGCCCACAATGCGGGCACGACGGTGATTCAGATAGCCAACTCGATCAGGGCCAGCACCGAAAGTTCATCGAGTTTTCGCGTTCGCAAGCTCTGTCGTACATGGAGCACTACGACAGTCTGTCCGGCGACCGCAGCGACGAACGGAACCGCGAGTATTACCAGACCATTCGTAGCTTCGACCTGACTCAGGACACACCGGCGGGTGCCGTCGGTGATGAGGGCTTGCCTTTCGGTATTGAGTACCGTGCATCGGTGATCATGCGGGAAGTCAACGTCGGATATCAGGGCGAACAGGGAATCGTTCCGTTTGGTGTCGATCAAGAAGCTCCAGAGGACGGTTTCCGCGTTTGCCGAGACTGCGGCATTGTCGTTACGCCGGGAATATCACTGGACGACATTCGGCATCGTCGTAGTTGTTCACGCCGACGGGCGAATGACAAACGTCGACAGGAAGGACGAAACGAACTTCCGTACAACTGGGAACCAGTCTACCTGTACCGTGAGCTGAAATCGGAAGCGATCCGCCTGTTGCTGCCGATCGCGGATGATGATGACATCGACACACTGACGGCATGTGTTCACCTGGGACTGCGGCTGCGATTTGAAGGGAATCCGGCCCACCTGAATGTGTCTCCGCAGATCATGCCGGACCCGGCTACCGGAATGAAACGGTATTACGTCGTGCTGCTGGACGGCGTTCCAGGAGGAACGGGTTACCTGAAGACGCTCTATCAGGAGAAGGACGGCCAAAACCGCGACGGCGAGGGCATCATGCAAGTGTTGCGTTTGGCGCGGAACACTTTGGAGACATGCGTTTGTCGCCAAATGCGGCAGGATCCCGATCGACAGGACACCGATGGATGCTATCGCTGCATTCGCACTTATCACCTGCAATACAAGTCCGACACGATCAGCCGCGAGCGAGGAATCACGCTGCTGAACAAGTTGATTGCCGCAGGTGAGAAACGGGTGCCGCAACAGGCCCTCGCAGCCATCAAGCCGAACTCTCTGTTTGGCAGCATGCTGGAGAAGAAGTTCGTTGACCTTTTGGAGTCATTTGTCGAACAGCAGAACGGCAATTGGGAACAGACGATTATCCGCGGCAACCAAGGCTTCCGTTTCTCACTGCCCGGCGTCGAGCGACTTTGGGAATTGGAATTGCAGCCCACACTCGGTTCCGCCCAGGGTGTTTCCGTTCAATCACAGCCCGACTTCGTTCTGAGATCAGATGATGATCGCATCAAGCCGGTCGCGATCTTCACCGACGGCTTTCAGTACCACTGCCATCCCGTTAACCGCCTCGCGGACGACTTGAACAAGCGGCGTTCCATTTTGGAGAGTGGCAAGTATCACGTCTGGAGCGTCACCTGGGACGATCTCAATCCAGAAAACGCTGATCACGTGATGGTGTGCCACGCGCCGGTCGCCCAGATGCTTCAGCAGTACGCAAACGCGGCTAAGGGACAGGGCAAGATCATCCCGGATGCCCGAAAGATGATTTGCAATGGACTGGTTCAGCTCAAAGCATTCATCGCAGCACCGCATGCTCCCGGTTGGACCCAACTGGCGACGTTTGCATCGTATTTCCCGCTGCAGATGCTGGCGGCCCAACGGACAGTGAACGCCCAGGAACTTCGGGCAGCACTAAGCACATGGCGCCCCGGTGCAGCACTCCCCAACGTCGCAACTCAGGAAAGTGGAGAATGGGTTTACAACGATAAGGCCAGCCTGAATCAGGACCTGGTCAGTTATATCACCGTCGGTGATGCCGTCAGCAACAGGCAGAACCAGGTCATCACGCTCGCACGACTCGGCGACAGTGAAGCCGAGACAACAGGCAGTGATTTCAGCGAGCGATGGAGGCGATTCCTGGCATGTTTGAACTTGTATCAGTTCAGCGAGAACTTCCGGTTCTGGGCTGCTTCGGAAAGTGAAACCACGGCTCCCGAAATACCGCTCGAAGCGGTGGAGGCGGTGCCGGATGACTGGCAGCCGGTCATGGAAGATGTCCTTCCGAGCCTGCAGCCATACGTGCAGGAGTTGGCGGCTGCCGCTCTGCCGTTACCTGCGGCTCTACCGAAAGTCGAATACTTCAATGAGCAGATCGAAGACGATGCGTTTGCCGAATTGGCGTGGCCGAATTGTTCACCGCCAGTCGCACTTCTAGCTGGAGACCAGGCTGATTTTGCATCGGCATGGCAAAACCAGGGCTGGAAGGTCGTGACACCGGATGACCTGCAAGCGAAAGGCATCGCACACTTGATCGATTTGATCGCCAAAGGAATCTCAGGAGCTTGATCATGGCCAAATTGATGGTCCACCGAAACATATTGAAGTCCTTTAGTAAGCTCCCGAGCAAGGTGCAGAAGCGAGTCTCTGAGCTGATCGAGGAGTTTCAGCACGACCCGCAATCACCAGCGATCGGTCTGCATCCACTTCCGGGCACGATGTTGGACCCGAAGGTCCGTGGAGTGAAGAAACTCCCCGACGGGTACCGGGCAATTGTGATTGCTCCCGAGAAGGGCGACACGTATTTGTTGGTTCATATCGATGCCCACGACAAGGCCTACGAGTGGGCAAAGAATAAACGGTTTGAAGTCCATGGAATGACGGGCGTCTTTCAGGTGTTCGATGCCGAGGAAGTTCAATCTGTCGTCCAGGAAGCGGTGCCGCCTCAACCAAGCCTGCCGGATTATCCTCTTGCTCGTCTGTCAGATGATGAACTCTTTGCCGCTGGTGTACCCAAGCCGCTCGTACCGGCGGTGAAGTCGATCCGCAGCGACGATGGCCTTGAATCGCTGAGTGCGTACTTGCCTCCCGACTGTCGTGACGTGTTGTTTGGCCTTGCGGCTGGCATGACCCTACAGCAGGCAATCGACGAGATGCTTGGTGTGGTTGCTGGACCTGCGGAGGTTGCTCCCGAAAGCCCTGGCGACTTCACGAAGATTCAGGAGACTCCGAACTTCGATCTGGTTCTGGTCACAGGCGAAGAGGAACTGAAGCAGATCCTGGAAGGCACGCTGGAAGAATGGCGGATCTTCCTTCACCCGTATCAGCGGAAGCTGGTCAAATGGAAGACGAAGGGGCCGATGAACATCACCGGCTCGGCAGGCACCGGCAAGACCGTTGCTCTGATGCACCGTGCGGTACATCTGGCGCGCCAGCTTGAGGACGAGTCCGCGAGAATCCTCGTAACGACATTCACCACCAATCTCTCGGTGACCATCAAGCATCACATGCAACGTCTTGCTCCTGATGTAGCAGGCCGCATTGAAGTGACCAACCTGCACGCTCTGGCGCGGACCATTTGCAATCGAGCAGGCTGGAAAGGGCGAATCGCCGAAGATGAAGAACTGGCCCAGATTTGGGATGAAGTTTGGC
>JAQCER010000623.1 GCA_027618625.1 Verrucomicrobiota bacterium | reverse complement strand
ATGTCCGGAGCGACCTGCCATTTGAGCTTGAGCTCCTTTTCTTCGGCACGGTCAAAGTGAGGTTTCCAGGATCTCCGCAACAGTGGGCCAAAGTCGAAGTCGGCCAATTGAAACTCTCTGGCCGCTGCGCCTGGTTCGGTAGATTGCAGACGCGACAGCAGCAGCAGATTCTCTACAGAGCTCTGCAGGCGGGTTTCGATTTCCAGGACTTTCACGAGCACGCTTTCATATTCCTCCGGGCTGCGGTCTCGGGAAAGGGCTACCTCTAGCTGCGAGCGCATGCCGGCGAGAGGATTGCGCAGCTCGTGGGCGGCGTTGGTGGTAAATGCTCGTTCGTTCTCGACGACTTTGTCGAATCGAAACATCAGATCGTTCAATCGATCGATGACAGGATCGAGTTCTTCGGGTGCGTTCTCCAGTTGAAAGCGTTCAGGCGAATCGGCGACGGGAATTTTGCCGATCTGTTCCGCGAGTTCATAGAGTGGCCGCAGGTTTCTGCGAACGATGAGGTACGAGATGATGAGGAGCAACCCTGTGGAGACAATCCCTGCACGGATGAGGAAATCGCGGAGACTGGCAAGGGCGGCAATAACTGGCTGGCGGGAGGTCGCGACGCTCAGAGAGAGGTCGACGGGGGGATCCTTCCCGTTTTCATCGGGGGCTTGAAAGTTTACAGTAACCATCCTCCCTGGCTGACCATCGGGGAGTTGGATCATCTCAAAGATGGGTTCTCCGATCTTGTCAGGTAGATTTTTGGGCTTTGGGAGGCTGGTTTTGCTAAGGTTCACTGCCTGCTTGCCGGTGTCGGCAAAGCGCAACAGCCACAGTTCGGGGTTGTCGGTACGGAGCACCTTTTTCCACTCTTCCTCTTTGAGTTTGAACCCGATTACTCGGTCCACTTGCACGCAGGCTGCCCTCACGAATCGTGATTTGCTCTCAAGCACCTCGTCCTGCTGCGTGCTCAGGTGATTCATGAACAGGGCATAGGTAATGCCTCCGCTGCCTGCCATGATGAGTGACATCAAGCCAGAGATCGTCCAGAGCAGTTGACCCTTGAGTGATCTACCTGATAGTTTTCGAAAGATCTCCTTCACGGCGGATACTGGACATGATGAGAAAAGGGTAGGGCGCTCGGCTGATCATGGCACGAAAATACTTTTCCATGCCAGGCACTGAATCCGGAATGCGTTTCAGTCCCGCTCTTCCAGGATGTAGCCTTCACCTCTTCGCGTGTGAATCAGCTTTTTCAGACCAGGCTTTTCAAGTTTTTTCCGCAGATGGGCCACGTAGACGTCAACGACATTGCTTTCGATGTCCTGGTTAAAGTCGTAGAGCTGCTCCCAGACATCGCTGCGTCGGACGACTTCGCCTGTGCGCAATGCCAGAAGTTCGAGCAGGCCAAATTCCTTGCTCGTCAGCTCTACTTCTTCGCCAGCTCTGGAAGCCGAGCGCCGCTTGGTATCAACCTTAAGATCGCCGATGCGGAGAACGGCGTCTTTCGCGCCATGATTCCGCCGAACGAGCGCTCGCACCCGTGCCATCAGTTCTTCCAGCGCGAACGGTTTCACCAGATAGTCGTCCGCACCCGCGTCCAGGCCCTGCACGCGATCGTTGATCCCGTCCTTGGCTGTTGTGATCAACACGGCTGTTTCCTTCTTCGACTGGCGGATCTCGCGTAAAATATCCAAGCCGTGGACGCCTGGCAACATGAGGTCCAAAATCGCCAGCGAATAGTGATTCTCCTTAGCAAACCACAGCCCTTCTCGACCATCAGCAGTGTGATCGACGATATAGCCCGCCTCGCGCAATCTTTCTGCAACGGAAAGTCGTAGTGGCCCATAATCTTCAACAAGGAGGATTCTCATAAGCGAAACAGGTGAGTTTCATGAAGTCTCAACGCCGCTCCCATTTCCCGCAACTCCATTCTTCTCAATCAATTAATGGAAGATTAATCTCTGCCCTATACGTTCAACTGGTGTTGATTGATGTCAGAGACTCGTCTAGACTCGTCTGGTGAGCTTTGGCTCAAGATTCCTCTGGTAGCTTTGGCTCAAAAATGCTAGGCTACAGGGGTGGGCAACGCTTCAAATTTTTACAGAGGATCCTGACCATGAATTTACTAAACAGTAGAGGCCTGATGTTTCCCTTTCAATCGTCACCGTCATCGTCATCGTCGACTCTTATGAGATCTCCTCTCGCGATGCTGGCCTCGATCGGGGCAGTTCTGGTTGCAGGGTTCGAAGGTGGGGCGGATCTGATAGCCCAGGAACAGGACAATGGAGTGGTGCTGAGAATTCGCCATGCCGTGGAAGTGGAATATCAGTCAGTGCCCGGGCAGGTTTATCAAATCCAGTCGTCGACAGACAACGTGAGCTGGCGCGTGGAGGGGGACTCCTACTTTGGCGATGGGGCCAAGGTTGTCGATCTGATTTCGTATGGGCAATCTGGTGATCGCAGTAGGTTCTTCCGTGTCCGCACACTGGATGCAAGCGAAGTGGGGATTGGGCCAGTGGCACTGGTTGGAGCCACCTACTTGTTGAACGATGGTGGGGTGCTCCGTACGATTCATTTTGACAACATCGCAACGGGGACATTGCTACTGGACGGGGAAGCGCCGCAGGACTTTCGCTACGGATTCTTGAAAACCGGCCCGGACGCTGGTCGTCTGCAGATGTTGTTCGACAACGACAACAGTTCCACGGAAACGGTATCGATGTCGTATGCAACAGAATCGGCCGGGACGTTCCGGTGCGAAAAGTTTGAAGACGCATCCCTCGTCGAGCTTGATGGCGGGACCTTCAGTCGTGTGTACTTGGATGGGGACGTCAGGCTGGCGCTGGATTCATCGACACCTGCGCCTCGGAGTCCTATCGGGTATTCGCTTTTGCTTTCCGCTGGCGAGCAGAGCAATGTGCTCCGTGTTCTCAATGATGTTGTGGTAAAGGAGTCGACGCTCAACTCTTCGACTTCTTACGTATACGATTATGCGGTATCGGGCGCGGGCAAGGGCCAGTTGACGGTGTGGAAAGGGCGCGCGAAATACGACTACTACGAGTTCAGTTTCACCTCGGTGGGAACTGGTGCGTTCGAACGCTCTCAGTATGTGGATGGATCAATGGTCGATGCCGATGTTGGCATCTTCAGTGTTTTCGGGGCACCAGCGTTGAATTCGGGGCTGGATGAAGCTGGTCAGGCGGTTTCTCCCTTGGATGCGGACGGCGGCTTGGTGCACTTTCCAGAGAGTCCAGCTGC
This sequence comes from Verrucomicrobiota bacterium, assembly GCA_027618625.1. Taxonomy (GTDB): domain Bacteria; phylum Verrucomicrobiota; class Verrucomicrobiia; order Verrucomicrobiales; family DEV007; genus JAGROY01. Next base: position 241 of record JAQCER010000623.1, on the reverse strand, counting down.
TCCATCGGACGGCGACACACCTCCGAAGCGGGAGCAGCAGTGTAAAATGCCGAACAAGCTCGAAGGGATCTGTGTGGATGTGACCGCCAACGGGAAAAGCGAGAAGCTTTGCTTTTACTCCGATGACAGTGGCTCACTCGTAAAGAATCTCATCGGGACGTCGACGTTTGTTCCCTTCGAATACTCTTACGAGATCGTATCAGATAGCGGCGGTCGTATCGAAATCCAATTTGCCACAGCA
>JAQCER010000622.1 GCA_027618625.1 Verrucomicrobiota bacterium | reverse complement strand
TGCCGATTTTTCTCGCGCGTGCCATGAGCGACGACGAGATTCTTACTCTTTGTCGATGCCGACAATCCCTGTCAATGATTCTAGCTTTGAAATCAGCATTTTATCGATCAACAGTCATCGCTGTCTTCGGCATTGCCGGGCAGCTCGCGGCAGCGCCGCAGTCTGTCGATTTCGCGCGCGATATTCAGCCCATTTTCGCTCAAAACTGCTACAGCTGCCATGGCGAACAAAAGCAGAAATCCGGATTGCGGCTTGATGTACGGGAAGCCGCATTCGAAGGCGGTGAGTATCACCAACCGAACATCGTCCCTGGTGATGCCAGTGCCAGCAAACTAATCCATTTTGTCAGCGGCGATGACGAGGAGATCAGCATGCCTCCAAAGGGCGACAGGCTCTCCGCTGAACAGATCGCCAAGCTGGCCTCTTGGATCGATCAGGGCGCCGTCTGGCCTGAAGGAGTCGACAAAGCACAACTCGAAGACCGAACAGATCACTGGTCATTCAAGCCACTCGCGCCATTTGATACCAGCAAGACGATCGACTCGTTCATCACCCAGAGACTGGCCTCAGCCGGGCTGTCGATCTCACCGCCAGCGGATCGGCTGACGTGGTTACGCCGGGTCTATTTCGATTTAATCGGCCTGCCCCCTACTCCCGATCAGGTTAAGACATTCCTTGTAGATACGGACTCCGGAGCCCATGAACGAGTCGTCAACGAACTGCTCGCCTCAACGCACTACGGGGAACGCTGGGCGCAGCACTGGTTGGATGTAGTGCGTTATGCGGGCACTGACGGCTTCGAAGTCAACACGCCCCGACCGAATGCCTGGCCGTACCGTGACTACGTGATTGATGCATTCAACATGGACACGCCTTTCGATCAATTCATTCGTGAACAACTCGCCGGCGATCAATTAGGCAAAGATGCAGCGACAGGTTTCCTGGTGACCGCTGCCCGACTGTTGCCCGGTCAGATCGGCGCAGACGCTGCCTCGATGCGCCTCGCACGGCAGGATGAACTCGGTGAAATCGTGCTCAACACAGGCGAGGCATTTCTCGGGCTCAGCGTCGGTTGCGCCCGCTGTCACAACCACAAATTCGATGCCATTTCTGCGAAAGACTACTACGCAATGCAGGCGTTCTTTGCCGGCGTCACCTATGGTGACCGCCCGATTAGGTCACCCGAGGCCGATGCGATTCGAGAACAGAAAGAGAAGCTGAATGCCCGTGTGCGCGAGATCGATCGTGAAGTGGCAGGGTTTGTTCCGCTGGCGAATTCCGGTGTTCAGCGACCGGCAGTGAACGCCTTACTAAACGTCGAACGATTCGCTCCGGTAAAGGCGCGCAAGGTGCGGTTCACGATCAACGAGACGAATCTTTACGAGCCGTGCATCGACGAGTTGGAGGTATTCGACACTGCCGGAAACAATGCCGCGCTCGACTCGCCCGGCGTGGAGCGGAGCGCCTCTGGCAGCAAGGTTGAAGCAAACCGGCACCAGCTGGAATTTATCAACGACGGTACGTTCGGCAATAGTCGCAGCTGGATGTGCAGCGAGACCAGCGGCTGGGTCATGCTGGAGTTTCCCGGTGAACACACCATCGCACGCATTGCCTGGGCGCGCGATCGAGAGGGCAGCTTCGCGGACCGCCTCGCTCTGGACTATGTGATCGAAATCGCGGACGATTCGGGAGTCTGGCAGGTTGTCGCCGATTCGGGTGACCGGCTGCCATTTGACTCGGAGAACAAGACCGACGTCACCACGCTCGCTCCGGAGATGCAGTTGGCAGCAAAGAAATTGCTGGAAGAGAAGATGGCGGCAGAGGCAACGCTGGCGAAGCTGGAGGGTGCGGCCGCCGTGTTCGGCGGAGTCTTTGGCAAACCGGAACCGATGCACTTGTTGAACCGCGGCGATGCCGAGCAGCCGAAAGAGGAAGTGGCACCCGCGGTCTTGAGTGCGCTCGGTGAGTTGACGCTCGCGAAAGATGCTCCTGATGCCGAACGCCGCCTTGCACTGGCCAGTTGGATCGCCAACCCCGACAACCCGCTCACTGCACGGGTCGCGGTCAACAGAATTTGGCAGGGGCACTTTGGCATCGGACTGGTCGAAACCTCGAACGATTTCGGGCGCAGCGGGGCGGCTCCGTCACACCCCGAATTGCTCGATTGGCTCGCTGCTGAGTTCATCCGTTCCGGCTGGTCGATGAAACAACTGCACCGCCTCATCGTTCTCTCGGCAGCCTACCGGCAATCGGCAAAGATCAACTTGGAAGCGCAGAAAATCGATGCAGACGTGCGTTTGCTGTGGCGGTTTCCATCGCGTCGGCTTGAGGGCGAAATGATTCGCGACTGCATGCTGGCAGTCAGCAACCGACTGAATCCAGAAAAGGGTGGCCCCGGTTTTGATCTGTTCCAATCGCGCGGCGGCCTGAGCGGGTTTCCCCCGGTCGAGGAATTTAAAGGAGACGGATTGCGCCGCATGATCTACGCGCACAAAATTCGCATGGAACCCGAATCCGTTTTCGGTGCTTTCGACTGTCCTGATGCCGGGCAGAGCGTGTCGCGCAGGCGGCAATCCACCACGCCCATCCAGGCGCTCAACTTGTTCAACAGCCGGTTCACCATCGATCAAGCTCAGGCGCTGGCGCAGAGAGCAGAGGCCGAAGCTGGCAGTGATGCATCAGCGCAGATCCGTCGAATCTACGCGCTCGCTTACGGACGCAACCCAGAACCGGACGAGCTTGCCGACGCGGAATCAGTAGTGCTTGACCACGGCCTGGCGGCCCTGTGCCGCGCCGTCTTTAACAGCAGCGAATTCCTATTCATTCCATGATTCGAAACGCAGAACATCTCTCACTGGGCGGTCGACATCTGCTCAACCGGCGAGCGTTTCTTGGCAACAGTGCAACCGCGTTGAGTTCGATTGCACTCACCAGTCTGCTCGGTCGCGAGGGATTGCTGGCAGCATCGGTGCCAGCAATCGATCCAGCACGACCGTATGCGCCGCGCAAGCCGCACTTTGCGCCGAAGGCGAAGAACGTGCTCGTGATTTTCTGCGCCGGAGCCGTCAGCCAGCTTGAAACTTGGGACTACAAACCGGAGTTGATCAGGCACGACGGCAAGCCGCTTCCCGGCGGGCCAGCGGTGACGTTTCAGGGACCGGCTGGAAATCTGGCACGTCCGCAGTACAATTTCCGGCCGCGCGGCCAGACTGGCAAGATGGTTTCCGATCTGATCCCGCACCTGGCGGAACTGACGGACGATATCGCCTTTGTTCATTCGCTTACCAGCAAGTCGAACACCCACGGGCCGGCTGAGAATTTCCTCTCGACGGGATTCGTTCAGGACGGCTTTCCCAGCATGGGTGGCTGGATCAGTTATGCTCTTGGCAGCGAGAACCAGGACCTTCCGGCCTTCGTATCGATTCCCGATCCACGCGGCGTGCCGCAGGCGAGCGTCAACAACTGGGGACCGGGTTTCTTCCCTGCGGAATTCCAA
>JAQCER010000621.1 GCA_027618625.1 Verrucomicrobiota bacterium | reverse complement strand
CCGCTGCCCGCCAAAAAGCCCCCCTTTGGGACTGGCCCTATCCTATGGTTTGCGCCGATTCGATCGTAATGACAACGCAAACGGCAAGCGGATCCTCGTCTTTCTGACTTCGCGATATGGAAGATGACAGTGGCAGAGCGCGACTACGCTTCGGCGGTGGGCACGGTGCGGAGCCCGAGGGCGCGGTACGGCGTTACCTGGGGAATCGCCGCTACCGGCGGGGCCCGGGAGAACAACAACAAAAAAACGGAGCCCCAAAACCGGGGCTCCGTCTGTCAATCCTGAGGATTTCGTAATGGTAAACCTGATCAGATCATGGCGCGAAGCGCTTCTCGTTGATGATGCGATAGGTGTAGAAGTTGTCGAGCGGCTCTGGAGTCTCGGACTTCGACAGTCTCAATGCGTAGTCTGGAATGTCCTTGTCAGCTGGAGCGATCGCTCGCTCGACCACCGCTGATCCGCGATATTCACCACCGATTTTGTCTCGGCGGCTGTCGAAAGTAGCCGGGTCGGTTCCTTTTACTTTGACGATCGACTGCGCGACGAGATGCACCTTGAATGTGTTCGAGCGCACTGTCAGTCTGGGATAGATGTTGGTGTAAGGACGCTCTTTGGTGTTGTCGCCAGTGAGCTTGTGTCTTTCCCAGAACGACTGCATGCCTTTGGCCGAGCGCCATTGCTCACCTTCGGGGACAAGGTACATGTCACAGATCTCAGTTGCAGAGCGGAATGCATCGCCATCTTTGAACTTCTCCTCCCACTGTTTCAGGGTTTCGCCGATATCGATGAACTTGCGCCATTCGTCGTTGCTACCCGATTTGTATGAATCAACTGCAGTGTTAGGGATCGCAAGAATCTTTTCCGCTTTCATCACAGCATGCATTCCCGTGGCCCGAGTAATATAGTCGAACGGAAGAATCTGGTAGTTCATGTTGACCTTGCCAGCCGTCGAGAAGGGCTCACTGATGACGTAAGGCTGCACGATGGGCATCCAGAAGTAATCCATCCAAAGGTGGTCTGGCAGTACCCTTGCTCCATAGTGCTTCTCAGGTGGCATCGGACGGAACAGTAGCGTCTGCCATGGCACATTAGTCTGCACTCCGGTGGACAGGGAGCCCAGTATTCCGGCACTCGGGATTACACGGTTCGGAGAGAACGTTGACGCTGCACGCTCACGCGGATCTCGGTTATTGTCGAAGTATGGGTCGCCTGAGCCTCCCAGTCCGCGGCTGTCACCGTCATCGGGACGGTTGATGTAAGCGCCATCGGGTGCGTTGCCTACGCCGTTGTCGAAGTCACCCGTATCATCCGGGGTGTAGGGCTTGCGCTCTTCTGCATCCCGCTTCACGTCTTTCGCGTAGTCGTCGTTCGCAATGTCGATCGGGAAGTCCGGTTGGCTGCCGTCGGGATACTCCAATCCGAGGAATTTACCCTCGAATTTGCCGCCCGAGAGCAGGCGCACACCGTTGTCGGCCGAACTCGTGTAGTCGGTCAAGGAGTGCGCCATGTTCATGCCCTTCTCGAAGTAGTCTGGATGAGGGATGAAGCTCGCTGCCTCGACCACCCGCTTGCTTGTAAGCAGCCGGTAATCTCCGTGGCTGGGCACCAACGAACGAATGACGTCCGCAGTTGGGCTGAAGAGCTTGTCGACACCATCGTTAATAGCGGCTGCCATACGGTTCTTGAAGCTGTAAAACTTGTTCCCTTTCTCCCTGTTGAAGCTGGGAACGGGGAGTTCAACAGGAGGGAAGGCAAGTTGGTAGGACTGAATCAGGTTACCGGTGTCCAGATTGCCTGACCCGTTGACATTATCATAAAGAATAACGCGGACGGGATCGCGATCAGTTGAGCCACCGAACTTGAGGGTCTTCTCTGAGTTCTGAATCACCACTGGTTCAAAGCTCATGATCGTCTTGAACATGCGGACGCCACCGTAACCACCCCATGCGATCCAATCCTTCGGTCGCTTGGTTGTGCTGGTGGCTGCCTTGGAGAACTCCTGGCCCTCCGCTTTGCCCCGTTTGAGCTGAAAGCCGGCAAGGGTGAAGATTTTGGGCAAGTCCGCGTCGGTGTTGCCAACGCCACCACCGATGGTTATGGTATTCTGCGGTTGCAGCGAAGTCCAGCCGTGAGCAGGGGCGAAGCCCTCGACGAGAACGCCCATCTGAATGAGCTGGGTGCCCACTGCCATCTTGCCCCCATTGGCCCAAGCCTTCGTCTGGTCGCTAGTGTCTCCGATGAAAGCGCCCTTGTCGTCGGGGTTGTTTGGATCCGGGGCTTTCCACTCAGCACGTTGCACGAGGATCAGTGCGAACTCACTCAGACCAATCATCCTTCCAAATCCCTTCGGCAGTGGCAGGCGCGAGTTAAACCAGCGTTGAGTGTGATCGCTCGAACCGCCGCAGAGGCAGATCGCTGCAATCTGGCCGTGTCCGACTTGCTTGTCGAATTTCTTGCTGTTTCCACCATTGGTGTATTGGCTCTTGGGGTTAGACGGATCGTACAGGTTCGTTCCACGGAAGTAGTCGAGTGTTTCTGCCAGGATGTTGTTGCGGTCGTCGAATTTCCCCTGGCCATATTTTTGGCCAAAGCTAGCGCCAAAGCCTGGTATTGGTTCGTTCAAGAGGTGTTGGTAAGCCTCGTAAAGCACGTTGTTCTGTCCGGCAGCGTTACCGTAAAACTCGTTATGACGAGAGTAGGCGTCTTCCCGCTGAAAGAAGTAGGGCTTCTTGTTCTTCTGGGCGGGGCCACCGATCGTGGAACAAAACGCGATCGCTTTGTCGAAAGCCGTCCGATTGCCGACTTCAGACGACATTGGCCACATCGACATGCGGGGATAGCCGAGAAGAGTCGTTTCAGGTGCGCGGCTGCGGGCAGTGAGGAAGAACTTTGCATACTCCAGTTTTTCCGGGGTGATCTGCTCATGAATCAGGCGCTTGCCGCCGCGCAGGTCCTGTTGAAACAGGATTTCTTCAGGCGAGGCATACAGGTGGTACTCCGGTGGGTCTGCTTTGATCGGGGCTGCGTTAACCTCGGTCAACTCCTTCGTTCCGCCCTTGGAGCCGCCGGTTCCAATTCCGGGAGCGATTGTCCACAAGGCTTCAAATTTGTCCATGTCCTTCGACGGATCGAGACGACCATCGAAGAGGCGACCTTCATTGGGGAAAAGGACTGTGCTCAGGCATGTCTGTGCGGGGTGTCCTGGGTAGCGCTGGTATTCTCCAGTCTGGGGTTGATTGGTGGCATAGAGACGTTCCTCCTTTGTGTCGACTCTGGGCGTGTCCCAAAATACACCCTCTGAAGCGGTGTTTACGTTGACCTTACAGGATTCGTCATCCGTCCAGAAGGCGACGCGACTGGTGATGGGATTCTGCTCTGTCGGTTGGATGGTACCTACGAAGCGATTGCTCTTATCGAGGTAGCCGACGGAGCCATCCGCAAGAATGTAGGTTCTTCCGGGAGTTTAGTGGGTATGTCTTGAAATTTCGGTTCGGAGTATCGCA
>JAQCER010000620.1 GCA_027618625.1 Verrucomicrobiota bacterium | reverse complement strand
CCTGATCAGGCGTTCTTCTATTCTGCTGTTCCTTCAAACTCATCATACCTGCCTCAGCTCACCCCGGCGCAGTTCCTGTTTCACCAGTCGGTAGAGGCCGGCAGTATGGAAATGGTGGATACGGAGATCGTTCCGCTGGCCGAAAAGTCGGGTAAGACGATGCTGGCCGGATCGATGCGGGCGTTCTCAATGCTCTACCAGTGCGAAGCATCGGACTTTGTCGACATTGCTACGGCGATTGTCGACGCCGGGATCGCAGGCGTGCCTACTGACTCGCTCATCAGTTATGTGCAGTCGACGGCAGAACAGCGGGGGATCTCCGTCGATCTTGGGCCTCTGGTCCTGTCGAGCGTTCGCAAGATGCAGGGTGAATCGAGTAACGTTCCCTACAGCGCTGCAAATTTTGCAACGACAACGTTCTCTTCTTCCGGGCCTGAGGCGGCACGAGCGTTTATCGATGGCGTTGCTGAGATCTACCTGGGCCCAGTTGATGGGCAACGTGAGTTCGTGACGAAGAATTTCACAAATGGCTACCAGTCTGGAACTCCGTCCGAGAAGGTCTACGCGTTCAAAGGATTCCTAGAGAACTTGAGCAACCCGATGGGTTTGACATTGCTGGCCGTGGAGAAATACATCGGCTGTGGCTATGGGGCGGTGGGGGACAATAGCATGCAGAATCGTTTTGAGAATTCGGTACGGAGCTACCGTTTTGATGACAATATTTCAGTCACCCTGCAGATGCTGGATGAGTCGCCGTGGCTGAAGGATGTTGCTGAGTTTGAAGTCTGGCCAATGCGGTATCTTTCCGCCGGTTCCTGCTACGCTCACATCATTCAGCAGCTGCAGCAGTGTCAGCCGACTGTGCGCAAGCCCATCCTGGAACACATCCTGTCGGGTCGGCCCGCCACGTTTGGCAGGAGCTTGACCCTCGCCTGTTTTGAGGATGATCCTCTGACTGCTGTCGTCGGCGTGATTTCCGCCAATGTTCAAAAAATCGAAAAGCTGCCGGTAGAGCGTCAAAAGGAATTGGTGGCATGGTACCGCCAGTTTACGGAGCAGCTGGGAGGGATTCAGCAGGCCACTTCGGAGGCTGAGGTGGTAAACAAGTGGCTTGCTCGTCTGTCCAAGCCGGAGGCGACCAGCCCGCAGGGTGGTGATCCCTCATCACCACCGTCGATCCCGCGGCCGTCATCGACATCGGCAACAGCACTGGCATTCCTGGCGGCAAAGGAACCTGGCGAGGCTTCCACTTCCATGATGCTGCATCAGCATGTCATCCCGATCCTCGTTTCGGTCGCAGATCAGCCGGAGGTCTGTGCGCAGGTCTTTGATCACTACCGCAAGCTTGCAGCGATGCCACAGCCCGAGAATCAGGGGCGTTCCCCAGGCGAAGATTCTTATGAGAGTCAACTGCTGGCCGCATTCATCCTGCAGGTAGATCCTAACAGAACAGCGCAGGGTCGAAGTTTCGCCCCGCTGGTGGCGATTTTTCAATCGGAAGCCGGGAGGACGGTGGTGCCCGGACAAGCTCTCCATTCCGTGCTGACTTCAGTCTTCGCGGCAGATAGCAGTGATGTTTCCCCTGGCATACGTGCCTTTCTAGAGACCACCGCCACACCCGAGAAAGATACGATCGCCGCCCTCTTGCTGGCACCGAGCGCTCCATACCGACAAGAGGGGCGAACGGTTTACGGCATGCGGCTCAGCAATTTGGCTGAGACGGCTGAGGCAAATGGCTGGTCGCGCACCGCATCGGCGCTGAGTGGGGATATTGCAGAGATCATGGGCCAGCTCATTGCAGACGACTCCGCACCAGTAGGGCTTCGGCTTCTCGCGACGGGTGCCGTTCCTTTGGATACCGCCGAAAGTGTTTCGATGGTGGTGAATCTGGCGATTGCGGCCTTCGACCAAGGTGTACCATTGCCTCCTGAGACGCTCTTTGGATTGATCAATAGCCACCTCCAGCGGGAGCCAGATGAAGCTGGTCCAGAGTGGAAAACAACCGGCCGCCGACTCCTCCACGGGGCTGTGCAATCGCTCCAACCCGGCGGCATTTCCGCTGAGCAATTCATCAGTATGCTCGATGCGGCTGGGAAAGTCGGCTACTCAAGCATACGGGTACAATCGCGGTTCGGGCAGTATTTTGCACATGAGCCGTGGCTCCTTGGGATGCTGGTGAAGTCCCGGCAGTTCGCGGCGGCGCGTCAGCAGTTGCAGTCCCGACTTGGCCAGATGCAAATGCCACAAGTGCCGCCGCCACCAGGTACCTTGGTGATGCCCACGGGAAACGTGCAGTCGCGATCGATCATGACACTTCCAGACGGTCGAAACCGAATTACGGAGGGCTACGATACGGGTCAGGAGGTCGTTTACATTGAAGATCAGTCAGGCAATCGCACGATTGAGAGCGGAGGAGGGAGTGGCGGTGCTGTTGGGCCAGTCGCTTTTGATGATGCTCTGGCAGCGGCAATTCCCGACTTTGTCTCAACGATCGAAGATCCGGGGCTGGCGTCACTCGCTGAGTTGATCTTGCTGGCGACGCCGGATGCAGCTGAAGAAGAAACATTGATCGACTCCGACGATGACGAAGATGCCAATCCAGCCATGGTAGTGAAGGAAAGCGGCGTGCGTCAACGGGTGATCGCTGCAGCAGGACGGATCGCGGAGACGAAAGTAGACAATCCATTCCTTGAAGAGCGCATTCTTGCGATCCTGGCCCCCGTCGCCATGGAATTGCCTGCCCTGCGCGAGCGGATTTCTCAATACGGTCGTGGTGTCGACGTCGTCGCCCTGGCGATGTTCGAGGATGAGAACGTCAAACAGCCGCGCCAGCGCATCTTCAAGGCATATTTGGAAACAGCCCTCGTGCATGAGCCGGACGCATTTGCCACCATCATGGAATCATTGCTCACCGCGAAGATGAGGAATGACTACCGGTTGGCGCAGGCATTGCAGTTTTACGGCAATGGGTTCCCGGACGTGCTTTTCCAGTCGGCCGGGGGATTCGATCGTGAGAAGGCGGGGCGTTATGTCCCAGTGTTTCGCCGACTGCTTCAAGTTGGCGGAACGCATGGACAATGGCAGAAGCGCATGGACTGCCTCAACGGTGCGATCATCTGTCACGTGCTGGCGGGAAAATCAGCTAAGTTCACGGCGTGGTTTGCTGCTTTGGACGATTCATTGCAGACGACCTTTCGATCGCAGGTGCAATTGCTGAGGTTGCTGCAGTTGGTGGCAAAACCGCTGAGTTCAAGTGGAATGCCGGAAGAGGAACGGATCGCTGCACTCGGCGCGCTGATGGAGGCAAAGTTGTTTCCTCCGGCTCCCGATGCGTTGATCAAAAGTGTCCAGGGGCTGCAGGGCGGGGGCGACAAGCTGTTTAAATCGCTGGTCGATGATGGCGTCCTGACCGCTGCCGCAATCATCGCGCATGGTCCGCGCTGGGCCGAGATGAATCCTCGAAACGGCGCAGCATGGGCAGAATTGGCGAGCTTCCAGACAACGGCTGG